>NZ_FMUD01000049.1:0-33564 GCF_900100825.1 Agrobacterium sp. DSM 25558
GAAACCTTGCCGGATAACCGGTCGGACATGTTCAAGGTCCGACCCTTCACCTTCCGGGCGGCAGGGCTTCATTGCTGAAACATCCCGCCTGCCAGTTCGGCCACATCTGCCTTCGTCCTGATCCGCGCCGATTGATCGAGGCGCGGGACAGGGTCGATCCGTTTTCCGCAAGGTCCGCATCCGCCAGCCCCGGCCGATTCGTCTCTAAGCGATCCGTCCGCACCATCTCTGGTGCGGGGCAGATGCAGCGTGTTCCTGTGTACCGCCTGACTTTCGCTTCAAGCTCCTCACGGTCGCGTCGACCAGAAGCCGATGAGCTGTCGGTACACCCGGTGGCGGACGCGCCGGACCGCCGTGACCCGACACCGCAACCTTCAACGGTTTGCGGGCCAAGGCACAGCGGGCCGATGCGGACGGTAGAAGGGTTGCGCCAGCCGGTCCGAAACCGGCGCTGCCCCTTTTCCCGTACCACCGGGGAAATCGCTGCCAAACCCCGATGGTGAAGGTTTGCGTATGCCTTCACCACCAGCGCCGGTCCCGCCTCGCCGCAACGCCTTGCGGTGTATCCGAGGGCGGAACGGGGAGATTGTGCGGGTGATTCGCACGCCGTGGAGAAAAGTGCGGGAGGATTTTTTGAGGGTTTTGGCGGTTTTTTGGTAAGGTGTTGATTTGGTTGGGGAGTATTTTTGCTGTAGAGGTTTGAGGGTGTGGCTTACCCCCCTCTGCCCTGCCGGGCATCTCCCCCTCAGGTGGGGAGATCGACTCGTGGATGGTGCCCGGCCATCTTGAAGGCTGCGGATAGAGTGGGGAGCACGCGTCTAGCAGATCTCCCCCCTTGAGGGGGAGATGCCTGGCAAGGCAGAGGGGGGTTAGCCACACACTCTGCCGCGCATTATCAAACGCTGCGGCCTCTCGACTCAGCCCTGAGCGTCGCGTTTGCGCTCGATGGCATCCCAGAGCAGGCTCGCAACATCAGCACCGCCGAATTTCTTGACTTCGCGGATGCCGGTTGGGGACGTGACGTTGATTTCCGTCATGTAGTCGCCGATGACATCGATGCCGACGAAGAGGAAACCGCGTTCGCGCAAAGCGGGGCCGATGCGTTCGCAGATTTCTTTTTCGCGGGTTGTCAGTTCCGTGGGTTCAGGGCGACCGCCGGCGTGCATGTTGGAGCGGGCGTCGTTTTCCGCAGGCACGCGGTTGATGGCACCGACAGGCTCTCCATCCACCAGCAGGATGCGCTTGTCGCCCTTGCGGACGTCGGGCAGATATTGCTGGGCGATGTAGGGTTCGCGGAACATCTGGCCGAACATTTCCAGCAGCGAGGAAAAGTTGCGGTCATCGCGGGTGGAGTGGAACACGCCAGCGCCGCCATTGCCGTAGAGCGGCTTCAGAATGATGTCGCCCATCTCTTCGCGGAAGCGGGCAATCTCCGTCACGTCCTTGGTGATGAGGGTTGTCGGCATGAGGTCGGCAAATTCGGTGACGAAAATCTTTTCTGGTGAATTGCGCACCCAGGCCGGATCGTTGACGACCAACGTCTTGGGATGAATACGCTCCAGCAGATGGGTGGAGGTGATATAGGCCATGTCGAAGGGCGGGTCCTGGCGCAGATGGATGACATCCATGGTGGCGAGGTCGACGCGCTCTGGTTCGGCAAGCGAGAAGTGGTCGCCCTTGATATCGCGCAGCTGCATCTGTTCGACGGTGGCGTAAATCTTGCCATCACGCATCGACAGGCGATCTGGTGTGTAATGGAACAGGCGGTAACCGCGGGCCTGCGCCTCAAGGCTGATCGCGAAGGTGCTATCGCCCGCAATGTTGATGCCGGAGACATGATCCATCTGGATCGCGACGTTCTTGATTTTGGCCATGCGCAATTTCCTTTTGAAAGCCCGAAATGTGTAGGGCAGGCAAGCTTCAAAGGCAACTGCTACGGGGTGGCGTATCTATGAGTTTTATTGACGTTATCAGGGCTTAAAGCGACGGCGTTTTGGCTGGCAACAGCTTGTTCTTCAAGCGATAGGCAAAGGCGATAGGCGCTGGGAACGGGCGGCGCAGGAAGGCGACCTTGCGGACATAAGTGTCCACTCGCCATGTGGCCCAGGTGCCAGCTTTGAAATAGGCGACATCGCCCGCTTGCAGCAGATGGACGGAGCCATCTTCCGCCGTGACATGCACATCGCCTTCGAGAATGTGGACGGTTTCATCCCAGGCGAAGAACCAGCGGAAGGTGCCAGCCGTGCAATCCCAAAGGGCAGTATAGGCGGCACGATCTGCGCTTTTGGAATGGTCTGCCATGCGGGCAACGGGTTCGCCAGCGATGATCCAGTCTGGATTGATGGCGGCCGGTTGCATGAGCATGGAGTGGGAGGCAGCCGAGACCACGGGCTCAGCTTTCTCACGCCTTTTCGACAGCGGCATAGACGGCACCGAGCGCCCTGCCAATGCAGCCACACTTGCGATTACGACATGTAAAACCATATTGCGTCCCCACTTTGCAACGGGAACGCAATAACACAAATGGAGTAAGAATGCTCTTCCATAAATTGAATCATATTTAACGGAAGCGCATTTTCAACAGGTCTAGTGGGCCGCTGCGAGCTGTTGTGTTGGCTGCTGGATGGCAGCGGCTGCGCCTTCGATACGCTTTCCGCTTTCCTTGTCGAAGAAATGCAGCTTTTCCGGCCCGATGGAGAGCGACAATTCCTGCGGAATATCGGTTTCGGATGCGCAGGCAACGGTCAGTGCCTGTTCGCCGAGCATACCGTGGATAAGGCGCTGCGAGCCGAGCTCCTCTATATATTCGACACGGAACGGCATACCCGGCTCTGCACCGTGAACGAAGCGCAAATCCTCGGCACGCATACCGACGGTCACTGGGCCAGATGCGGGTGCGTAGCCGTTGAGCGACAGAACTGTTGGGCCGATGGCCAGACGATCACCATGCAGTTCGCCCGTGAGAAGGTTCATGGCGGGCGAGCCGATGAAGCTGGCGACGAAGGTGGAGGCGGGCTTGTGATAGACTTCGAGCGGCGCGCCGATCTGTTCGATGCGACCGGCATTCAGCACCACCAGACGGTCCGCCAGCGTCATGGCCTCCAGCTGGTCATGGGTGACATAGATGGAGGTGGTGCCGAGGCGGCGTTGCAGGCGCTTGATTTCGCCGCGCATGGAGACGCGCAGCTTGGCATCGAGGTTCGACAGCGGCTCATCGAAGAGGAAAGCGGCGGGCTTGCGCACGATGGCACGGCCCATGGCGACACGCTGACGCTGACCGCCGGAGAGCGCGCGCGGTTTGCGATCCAGATAGGGTTGAAGCTCCAGCATGCGGGCAGCTTCCGCCACACGCGCATCGATTTCGGCCTTTGGCGTCTTGCGGTTTTTGAGGCCGTATTCCAGATTTTGACGCACCGACATATGCGGGTAGAGCGCGTAGTTCTGGAACACCATGGCGATGTCGCGGTCGGCGGGTTCGACGTCATTGACGACGCGGTTGCCGATGGAGACGGTGCCATCTGAAATTTCTTCCAGACCCGCGACCATGCGCAAAAGGGTGGACTTGCCGCAGCCCGAGGGGCCGACGAGCACGATGAACTCACCATCCTTGATGGAGATATCAACATCGTGCACGGCGCGCATGCCGTTAGAGTAATCCTTGCAGACCTGTGTGATTTCGATCTCGGCCATTTCAGGTATCCTTATTTATCGCTTTCGGTGAGGCCCTTGATGAACCAGCTCTGGAAGATGACGACGATCAACACAGGCGGCAGCAAGGCCAGAACGGCAAGCGCGAAAGCTTCGTTGTAATCGGGAATTTGCGAACCAACCCAGACCTGGAGGATCGACTTGATACCGCGCATGATGGTGAAGAAGCTCTCATCATTGGTCATCAGCATGGGCCAGAGATACTGGTTCCAGCCATAGACGAACATGATGATGAAGATGGCGGCCATCATGGTGCGCGACAAGGGCAGCAGAATATCGATGAAGAATTTGACCGGCCCTGCCCCATCGATGCGGGCGGCTTCCAGAATTTCATCCGGCACGGATTTGAAGAACTGCCGGAAATAGAAAGTACCGGTGGCCGAGGCCAGAAGTGGCACGATGAGGCCGGTATAGGAATTCAACAGCCCCAGTTTACTCATGACTTCGTAGGACGGCATGATGCGCACTTCGAGCGGCAGGAGCAGCGTGGTGAAGATGATCCAGAAGGCGAACGTGGCGAAGCGAAAGCGGAAATAGACGATGGCATAGGCCGCCAGCATCGACAGCACGATCTTGCCAACCGCAAAACCGATGCCGAGGATCAGCGAGTTGATGACCATGTTGAGACCGGTGACCTGACCGGTAAAGCCGCCCTTCTGGGTGAGAACCTTCTCATAGGTGCCGACGAAATTGTCGCCCGGCAGGATGGCCAGACCATTCATGTGGATTTCAGCAGCGGTATGGGTGGATGTCATGAAGGCGACGAGGACCGGCACCATCAAAAACAGCGAGCCGATGATGAGAATGAGGTGGTCGAGGGGTTTTGTCTTGTACATGTCGGATATCCCTCAACCGTAATGGATGCGTTTTTCGAGGAAGCGGAATTGCAGGACCGTCAACACGAAGACCACGATCATCAAGATAACGGATTGCGCCGATGAACCGCCGATATCGTTGCCGCGGAAGCCATCCAGAAACACCTTGTAGACAAGGGTAATGGGGTTGTTGGCGGCCTTGTCCTTCACCATGACGTCGATAACGGCGAAGGTATCGAACAGCGCGTAGGTGATGTTGATGATGAGCAGGAAGAATGCGGTGGGCGCGAGCAGCGGCATGATGACCGTCCAGAACCGGCGAAAACCAGAGCGGCAATCGATGAAGGCGGCTTCGCGCACCGAGACCGGAACACTTTGCAGACCGGACAGGAAGAAGATGAAATTATACGGGATCTGCTTCCAGACAGACACGAAGATCATGGCAAAGGCGGTGTCGAAATAATTGACGCCGACCTGCATGTGCCAGCCAAGGGTCGCGGCAATCTTGACGAAGGGGCCGATGTGCTGATCGAAAAACATCATGCCGATTAGGCCAGCCACCGGCGGAGCGATGGCGTACACCGAGATCAGCATCGTTTTGTAAGCGGACGCGCCGCGGATGATCGCATCGGCCTTCACGGCCAGAAGCAGGCCCAGTGCCAGCGAAAAAACGGTGACGAGTACGGTGAAGACAACCGTGAACTTGGCGATGCTGAGATATTCGGTGCTGAACAGCGCATCGGAGTAGTTGGAAAGGCCGACGAAGGTGGACCCGAAACCGAAGGGGTCTTCGATGTAAAACGAGGACTGAACGGCCTGAACGGACGGCCAGTAGAAGAAGACGAAAATGACGAGCAGCTGGGGCGCGATCAACAGATAGGGAAGCGCGGAGGAGGAAAACTGCACCCGTTTTGCCGGTTCAGCTTTTACCACGGGCTTTTTTGCCTTGGCGATGAAGCCGGGTAAGAACCGCACGGGACGCGGTTGTGAAGACGTATAGGCCACGCGCGCAAACCTTTATGTGTTGTGGCTTCTCTTCAATACTGAAGGGAGGCGGGGATTGTTGGAAGGCTAGGGCTGCTCATTTATGCCGAACGCAGTTTTCCACTCTCCGTCATTCCGGCCTTGAGCCGGAATCAAGCAGCGCCGCCTCTGCGGTGCAGAGGAGTCTTTCGCGATCAAGGACTTGATCGCACTGGATCCCGGATCAAGTCCGGGATGACGGGAAGAAGGTGTGCTTCGTAAACTATCGCAGACAGTCTACGGACCTCCCCTCATTCAAGAGGGAAGGTCCGCTCGTTTTCAGTTATCAGCCAGCGGTCTTGGCGAAACGTGCCAGAAGCTCGTTGCCTTCCTTCTCGATGATCTCGAGGGCTTCCTTTGGCTGTACTTCGCCAGAGAAGATGCGGCCGTATTCACGTTCCATCACAGTGCGGATCTGTGGGTAGAAGCCGAGGCGGTAGCCCTTGGACCATTCGCCACCTGGAAGGGAAAGCTGCTTGATGCCAATTTCGGCAACTGGCTGCTTTTCGTAGTAGCCTTCCTTCTTGGCCAGCTCGTATGCTGCCTGCGTGATGGCGACGTAACCGGTTGCCTGGTGGTAGAACTTCTGGATTTCAGGCGATGTCAGGAACTGGAAGAAGTCTGCTACGCACTTGTTTTCTGCTTCCGGCTTGCCGGACATGGCAAACAGGGCTGCGCCACCGATGAAGGAGTTGGTGCCAGCGCCCTTGATGGAGCCCCAGTAAGGAAGGAATGTTGCCGAGAACGGCATCTGTGCCGTCTTCTGCAGACCACCGAAGGAGCCGGAAGAACCGATCCAGAGTGCGACCTTGTTTTCTTCGAATGGCTTCTGGTTATCGTTCCAGCCTGCGCCGTAATAAGCAAAATATCCCTGATCCTTCCAGGACTTCAGCTTATCGAACATCATGACGAGGTTCGGGTCGGTTACCTTCAGCTTGGTGTCGACAACGCTGTCGTAACCATTGTTGTTGGTGGCGAACTGGAGATTGTTGCGCGAGAAGAAGTTCTCGGTGAATTCCCAGGTCAGCTGCGTCTGAACGAGCGGAATGAAACCGGCTTCTTTCAGCTTAGGTGCTGCGGCTTCGAACTCTTCCCAGGTCTTTGGTGCTTCAACGCCAGCCTTTTTCAGGGCTTCGGTGTTGAAATACATGATAGGAGCGGAGGAGTTGAACGGCATGCCGACGAACTTGCCATCAGCGGCAGCGAAGAAGCTGCGTACGCCGGGAATGAAGGCTTCGCGGTCAAACTTGTAACCGGCCTTGGTGATGATGTCTTCAGCAGGAATGACAGCGCCCTTGGCATTGATGATGGTGGCAGCACCGGCATCGAAGACCTGAAGGATGTTTGGCTGTTCACCCGAACGGAAGGCAGCGATGCCGCTGGCCAGAGCTTCTTCGTAAGAGCCCTTGGAAACCGGCGTTATCGCGCACGCGCTCTGGGCGGCGTTGAACTTCTGGGATACTTCATTGATGACTTCGCCATTGCGGCCACCCATGCCGTGCCACCAAGTGATGTTGGTCGCCGCCATGGAAGACGTCGCCGAAAACGTGATGGCCATTGCGGCCATGGAAAATTTCTTGATCATAGTTTCGTCCTCTACCGCCCTTGTTGGCTGAGGATGCGAATAGGCCCGTTCCATGACGGGGTTTTTACAATTTCATGTCAGAATTATTACAGCGCAACCTAATCAAGCAGCCCAATGGAAAGGATGCATCAATTGCGAGTATGGCCACCTTTGGGGATGATCTTTCGCGCTGGATTTCCGACGACGGTCTGACCGGGTGCCACGTCTTTCGTGACGACGGAGCCTGCGCCGACAATTGCGCCCTCTCCGATTGTGATGCCGGGCAATAGGATTGCGCCGCCACCGATCCAGGCATTGTTCCCGATCGTGACGGGTTTCGCGATCTCGATACCTTGAGCGCGGGACTGTATGTCGCGGTGATGATCGGCGCAGTAAATCTGCACGCCCGGGCCAAGCATGCAGCCATCACCTATTCTGACAGGGGCGGAATCGAGGATGACGCATCCGGTGTTCAGATAGGTGTTTTTGCCGAGCGAGATATTGAAACCGTAACTGCAATGGAACGGGGCTTCGATGAAGGTGCCATCTGCGACCGAGCCAAGAAGAGTTCGCAGAAGCGGTGCCATCGCGCCGCGGGCATCCGGTGCCATGGTGGCGTGCTGGTGAACGGCGAGCCTTGCCTTGGCGCGAAGGGCATCGAGCTCTTCATCCAAGCAGCAATACCATTCCCCAGCGGCCATTTTTTCCCGCTCGCTGCGCATAGGCTACCCTTTCAAAAGGCGTCGATGAAATGTTTGGGCAGGCGGCGCGGCAGGACCGCGACGATATCGAAGCGTAGCGATAAGGCCGTGGCATCCTTGCGGCGGGATAGCCACAGGTCTGCGGCAGCGCGGATGCGGTTTTGCGAGGCATAGCTGACGGCATCGACCGCGCCCGCCTCGGTGCTGCGGGCCTTGACCTCGACAAAGGCGATGACGTCTTTCTTTCGGGCGATCAGATCGATCTCTCCCAATCGGGTGCGATGGCGCAAGGCAAGGATGCGGTAGCCTTTGACCATCAGGTACAGTGCCGCCCAATATTCAGCACGGTGACCGCGCTGTTCGGCGCGGCGTTTGCTGTTCGCCTCACGCGCCATCGTTATCCTTCAGGTCGAGAATACGCTGGTAGAGCTCCTTGCGCGGCAGGCCTGTGAGTTTGGCGGCTTCGGCGGCGGCTTTCGCTGCGGGCATGGTGGACACCAAGTCCTTCAACAGCTTTTCGACATCTTCCATATCGGGAATTTCGTCATAGGAAGGCGGTTCGATCAACAGCACGATCTCGCCTTTGACGATGCGGTCTTCATTATAGAACTCCGTGAGCTCGCCCAGCGTGCCACGGCGGAATTCCTCGAAGGTTTTCGTCAGTTCGCGACAGACGACGGCGCGGCGGTTGGGGCCCAGCACTTCAGAGGCGACCTTAATGGTGGCGCAAATGCGGTGCGGGGATTCGAAGAACATCATGGTCGCCGGAATTTTCGACAGCTCAGAGAAACGATCGCGCTTGCCCTTGTCTTTGACCGGCAAAAAGCCCGCAAACATGAAAGCGTCGCTGGGCAGGCCGGAACCGACGAGTGCCGCGAGCGGTGCAGACGCGCCGGGGATCGGCACAACGCGGTGGCCTGCGTCCAGCGCCATCTGGCCAAGGCGATAGCCGGGATCCGACACCAGCGGCGTCCCTGCATCGGACACCAGAGCCACGGATTTGCCGGCATCCAGCGCGGCGATCAGCTTGGGGCCTGCCTCTTCGGCATTGTGCTCGTGATAGGAATAGGGGCGGTTGCGGATGCCGTAACGGTCGAGCAGAATGCGGGTGACGCGGGTGTCTTCGCAGGCCAGCACATCGGCAGAGGCCAGTGTTTCCAATGCTCTTATGGTGATATCGCCGAGATTGCCGATGGGGGTGGCGACGAGATAGAGTGCGGCATCGACGGGGCGTGCCGGAACCGTGAAGCCGCCGACCTTGAATCCGCGCCCTGTGGCGTCTGTGTCTTCTATAGACTGTTCGCTCAAAGCATCATCTGTCACTGCATCATTCCCGTCATGTCTCATTTCCATGTCTTTATGGGCAAGACGGGGCCTTCGAACAAGGGCCGTTCTTGGCGCTCAACCCATGTAAGCAAATGTATAGAGTGGAAAATTGAGGAATGACCCGGTCTGGCCTCTTGCCTTTTCCTCGATAACTCTGCCATTTTGCCCGTCCACATTATCCGGCCAAAAATGCCGGAGACACTATATTGGCGATCCGGCCTATACAGGATCGCATCGGTTGAAAGCGGAAGTCTTCATGCGTATTACCCTCGAGCGGTCGAACCTTCTGAAATCGCTGAACCACGTTCACCGCGTGGTGGAACGGCGTAACACGATCCCGATCCTGTCCAACGTGCTGCTGCGCGCATCCGACGCGAAGCTCGACATGAAGGCAACCGACCTTGATCTCGAAATCACCGAGGCGACACCGGCGATGGTGGAACAGGCTGGTTCGACCACCGTGCCTGCGCATCTGCTCTATGAAATCGTGCGCAAGCTGCCGGATGGTTCCGAGGTGCTACTGGCTACCAACCCTGATGGTTCGACCATGACGGTTGCCTCCGGACGCTCAAAGTTTTCGCTGCAGTGCCTGCCGGAAACCGATTTTCCGGACCTGACAGCCGGCACGTTCAGCCATGTCTTCAAGCTGAAGGCCGCAGACCTGAAGATGCTGATCGACCGCACGCAGTTTGCGATTTCGACCGAAGAAACCCGTTATTATCTGAACGGCATTTTCTTCCACACGATTGAAAGCGGCAATGATCTGAAGCTGCGCGCCGTGGCCACCGACGGTCACCGCCTGGCGCGCGCCGATGTGAATGCGCCCTCCGGTTCCGAAGGCATGCCCGGCATCATCATTCCCCGCAAGACGGTTGGTGAGTTGCAGAAGCTGGTCGACAATCCCGAGCTGGAAGTGACCGTCGAAGTGTCCGATGCCAAGATCCGCATTGCCATCGGCGATATCGTTCTGACGTCCAAGCTGATCGACGGTACGTTCCCGGATTATCAGCGCGTCATTCCGACCGGCAACGACAAGGAAATGCGCGTCGATTGCCAGTCCTTCGCCAAGGCCGTGGACCGCGTCTCGACCATTTCGTCCGAGCGTGGCCGCGCCGTGAAGCTTGCGATTACCGAGGGACAGTTGACGCTGACCGTCAACAATCCGGATTCGGGCAGCGCGACCGAAGAAGTGGCCGTGGGCTACGAGCATGACGGCATGGAAATCGGCTTTAACGCCAAATATCTGCTGGATATCACCGCACAGCTTTCCGGCGAAGATGCGATCTTCCTTCTGGCTGATGCCGGTTCGCCGACGCTGGTGCGCGATACGGCGGGCGATGATGCGCTTTACGTGCTGATGCCGATGCGGGTTTAGCACTCTCTGATTTAGATAAAACGCAAAAAACGCCGGTGACATTTTCACCGGCGTTTTTGTTTGCGGATTCTCCATAGTTTGTTAAGATTTTCCTATTGCGACATTTTTCATTGTCTTTACGACAGAGCAAAACAACATATCGCCACAGTTTCACCAAATGTTGTTTTGACGGAACACAGAGGGGGACCGGATGGGACTGAGCCTGAAACAGCGCTTCGGCAGAAAATTCGAAGAGGAAATTCGTTTCTTCAAGGGAATGGTAAACCAGCCAAAAAAGGTTGGCGCAATCGTTCCGACCTCCGGTGTTACCGCGCGGCGCATGGCCAGCGTCATCACGCCGCAATCCGGCCTACCCGTGCTGGAATTGGGGCCTGGAACAGGCTGCATCACCAAGGCCATTCTGGCGCGCGGCGTGAAGCCGGAAAACGTGACGGCCATCGAATATTCTACCGACTTTTATCAGCAGCTTCTGCGCAACTATCCCGGTGTCAACTTCATCAATGGCGATGCTTTTGATCTGGATACGACGCTGGCGGCACAAAAAGACCAGATGTTCGACTGCGTTATTTCGGCTGTTCCCATGCTGAACTTCCCGATGGCGGACCGGATCAAACTGTTGGACGAGTTGCTGAAGCGGGTTCCGCATGGACGTCCGGTCATCCAGATTTCCTATGGCGCGGTATCGCCGATTGTCGCGCAACCGCATCTCTACCACATCCGTCATTACGACTTCGTGGTGCGCAACATTCCACCGGCACAGCTGTGGACCTACACCCGCGCCTAAGTTAACCTGCGACTATGTACGCACTTTACATTACTCATCCGCAGGTCAGGATCGAGGCGAATGTCCCGGTCCCTTCATGGGGTCTGTCCGACATCGGACGGGCGCGGGCGAGAAGAGCAAGCGCCCTGCCCTTTGCCAAATCCCTGCGACGCATCGTTTCCAGTACCGAGAAGAAGGCCGTCGATACCGCGCAGATTCTGGCAGCGGCGAGCGGTGTGGCCTATGAGACCGCCGACGATCTGCACGAGAATGACCGCAGTGCGACGGGCTTTCTGCCACCCGATCAGTTCGAACGGGCGGCGGACTGGTTCTTCGCCCATCCGCAGGCCAGCTATAAGGGCTGGGAGACGGCAGTCGATGCGCAGGCCCGCATCGTAACCGCCATAGACGCGATCCTCGCCAGCCATGATCCGACGCAGCCGATCGCCTTTATCGGACATGGCGGCGTGGGGACCTTGCTGAAATGCCACCTCGCAGGAAGCGAGATTACCCGAAGCGCCGACCAGCCACCGGGCGGTGGAAATCTCTTCTGTTTTACCCTTGCAGACAGGCGCATCACATGCGACTGGACGGCAATGGAAACGTGGCAGGGGATGACACTATGACCGCACGCGAGCGCCTGATCGTCGGGCTTGACCTTCCAACCGTGGCTGAAGCCGAGAGCATCGTCACCGCACTGGGCGACGATGTCCTGTTCTACAAGATCGGCCACCAGCTGGCCTTTGCGGGCGGGCTGGAATTCGCCAAGGACCTGGCCGCAAGCGGCAAGAAAATCTTCCTCGATATGAAGCTTCTCGACATCGACAACACAGTCGCATCCGGCGTGGAAAACATTGCCAAGATGGGCATGTCGATGCTGACGCTGCACGCTTACCCCAAGGCGATGCGGGCTGCGGTGAAGGCCGCGGAAGGCTCCGGGCTGACGCTGCTGGGCGTGACCGTGCTGACCTCAATGGATGATGCGGATTTGATCGAGGCCGGATATCAGGGTGACGCCCGTTCGCTGGTGTTGAAACGCGCCGCTCAGGCGCGGGACGCGGGGATGGGCGGCATTGTCTGCTCGGCGGAAGAATCTGCTGGCGTGCGTGAGATCGTCGGGGCCGATATGGCGGTCGTGACCCCCGGAATTCGCCTTAAAGGTGGCGATGCGGGTGACCAGAAGCGGGTGGTGACGCCATTCGATGCCATCAAGGCCGGTTCGAGCCACCTTGTTGTGGGCCGCCCTATCGTGAAAGCTGCCGACCCGAAGGCTGCGGCCCGCGCCATTCTGGATGAGATGACACAGGCGCTTTAAGGAGAAGACGATGGCCAAGGGTTACTGGATTGCCCGCGTGGATGTGAATGACGCGGAACGCTACAAAGACTATGTCTCCACAGCGAAGCCTGCCTTCGAGCGGTTTGGCGCAAATTTTTTGGCACGCGGCGGTGCGGTGACGCAGCTTGAAGGACAAGGCCGGGCACGCAATGTCGTGATCGAGTTTCCTTCGGTGCAGCATGCGCTGGATTGCTATAACTCCGAAGAGTATCAGGCTGCGCTGAAAATTCGCAAGGAAACCGCCGATAGCGACCTCATGATAGTCGAGGGCGCTTGACCGTCATCGGCTCCGTATCGTGGGACTTTCAATGCGAATACGGTTCTCTCTTCCCGTTGCATCGGCTTTAAGCTAAGACACGGAAACGCATATATTCAACGCTTCGCAGGAGCCTCCCATGCCTTTGGCCAACCTTCCCCCTCTCGTCACCGTTTTTGGCGGTTCGGGCTTCGTCGGACGGCATGTGGTGCGTTTTTTAGCCAAGCGCGGCTATCGTATTCGGGTCGCCGTTCGCCGCCCTGATCTGGCTGGCTTTTTGCAGCCGCTGGGTAATGTCGGGCAGATTTCTTTCGCCCAGGCCAACCTTCGCTACAAGGATTCGATCAACAAGGCCGTTGAAGGTGCCGACCACGTGGTCAACTGCGTCGGTATTCTGTTTGAAAGTGGCCGCAACACATTCGACGCCGTGCAGGAATTCGGTGCGCGCGCCGTGGCCGAAGCTGCAAAGAACGCTGGCGCGACACTGACGCATATTTCTGCCATCGGTGCCGATGCCAATTCAACCGTTGGTTATGCCCGCACCAAGGGCCGTGCCGAAGCCGCGATCCGCTCCGTTTTGCCGGATGCCATCATTCTGCGTCCTTCGATCGTGTTCGGACCTGAAGATGATTTCTTCAACAAATTTGCCGGCATGGCGCAGCGTATGCCGTTCCTGCCGCTGATCGGCGGTGGACACACCAAGTTCCAGCCTGTTTATGTGGAAGATGTGGCCGAAGTGGTTGCCCGCAGCGTCGATGGCGCGTTGAAGCCCGGCGCAACGTACGAGTTGGGCGGACAGGACGTCATGACGTTCCGCGACTGTCTCGAGGCCGTATTGGCGGCCACCTATCGCCAGCGCCCGCTGGTCAATCTTCCCTTCGGCATCGCCTCGCTGATCGGCAAGATCGCATCGATGGTGCCGCTGATCACGCCGCCATTGACGGTGGATCAGGTAACGATGCTGAAGACGGACAATGTGGTTTCCAAAGAGGCGGAAAATGCTGGCCTGACACTCGACGGCATCGGCATCACGCCCGTGCGCGTGTCTTCCGTTCTGCCGTCCTATATGGTCAGCTATCGCACCCACGGGCAGTTCAGCAATGCGGGTAAAGCTGCCTGAAAAAAGGCATGCAACCAATTTTCAAGTGAAGAGTTATGCTTCCGAACGGCGGTGGATTCGTCCACCGTCCTATACCATTATGTGGGGGCACATCATGAAAACAGCGTTTCATCGGTATAAGCGTGGCACAAGCGCAACTGTGGACAAGAGTTCACATTAACCCGGTGTTCAGCAACATGCTTTATTGCTAAACGCCACATCCAACACACATTCTCGAACCTAACAATCATCGCGTGGCGGCCTGATCCGTCTCGTTCATCGTCTGAAAGGCAAGTATCAAATGGGCAGGTCTATCGCACTCTTTTTTGCGTGTGCGGCTTTGGTTGTTCTAGCAGGTTCGTTCATGGCACCGGGTACGGTTGCTGC
The DNA here is from genome assembly GCF_900100825.1 of Agrobacterium sp. DSM 25558. Lineage (NCBI taxonomy): Bacteria > Pseudomonadati > Pseudomonadota > Alphaproteobacteria > Hyphomicrobiales > Rhizobiaceae > Agrobacterium > Agrobacterium sp. DSM 25558. Next base: position 14,354 of record NZ_FMUD01000049.1, read on the forward strand.
TGGCAAAACCGGTTGTTCGCCAGCATACGGCGTCGATCCATGCGCTACGAGCTCGATCTCGGCAAACTGATTGATTTCAAGCAAAGCAGTCTTTGCTGAATTTTCTAAAAGCGCCATCGATCCGTCGACGGCGCTTTTTTCATGAGCAGAGACATCTATTTGGCCTGAAAGAGCGGTGGCATCCCTGCCAACGTTAAACTTGTCTTAAAAAAGCTGGACTTATAGTTTCTGCAAAAGCGACCGCTTGTCCGCCTCTTGGCGATAAAAGACAAAACCATCCCTTAATCAAAAAATTTGAGTGCCAATGCCAACTCTCTATCATTCTCCAATGTCGACTGCCTCACGATTCGTTCGGCTCATTCTGACCGAATACGGTTTCCAGGCTGATCTGGTCGAGGAGCAGCCCTGGGAAAAACGGCGGGAGTTTCTGGCACTCAACCCGGCAGGTACGCTGCCGGTCTATCTCGATGACAATATGCGTTCGCTCTGTGGTCCCTATGTTCTGGCCGAATTTCTGGATGAGACCCATGGTGTGCTGAAACGCGACAGGCGTCTGCTGGCCGAAGACCCGTTCCAGCGCGCGGAAATCCGCCGTCTGACGGAATGGTTTCTGCAGAAGATGGAAACCGACGTGACCCGACCGCTGGTGCGTGAGCGAGCCTACAAGCTGCAAATGTCCACCGCCCAAGGCGGCGGCCCGCCAGACAGCAAGCTGTTGCGCACCGCACGCTCAAATGTCCACCAGCATATGAAGTATCTGGAATGGCTGGCCGGATCGCGCACGTGGCTGGCGGGTGACCGGCTGAGCTATGCCGACCTTGCCGCTGGTGCATCCGTCTCCATTCTCGACTATCTCGGCGAGATCAACTGGCTGGAAGCACCGATTGCCAAGGAATGGTACCAACGCGTCAAATCACGCCCCTCCTTCCGTCCTCTTTTGGCTGAACGCGTGCCGCGTCTTGCTCCCTCCTCCCACTATGCCGATCTCGATTTTTAGCCTGATACAAAAGCTTGCTATATAATGACGCGTCATGCCGGTTCCGACAGGCAGCAATCGCGGGAGACACGCCATCGATACGGCATTGCAGAAGCAGCAGGTGCGCGCGGCTAAGCTGACAGATTTTGTCCGTTCGGAAGCGCTGTCGCTTGGTTTCGATCTCTGTCGCATCACCGCACCGGACAGCATTCCGCAAGCCCCGGAACGATTGCGGGAATTTATCGACAACGGCTTTCACGGCACTATGGGCTGGATGGAAGACACGCAAGCGCGTCGCGCCGACCCGAAGACGCTGTGGAGCGACGTTCGTTCCGTGGTGATGTTCGGCCTGAACTATGGGCCGGACGAAGACCCGCGCGGTATTCTGGATAAGCCGGATAAAGGTGCGATTTCCGTTTATGCCCGCAACCGCGATTATCATGACGTCATCAAAGGTCGCCTGAAGGAGATTGCCACCCGCTTTGCCGCAAGGGCCGGTGAAGACGTCAAGGTGTTCGTAGATACCGCTCCGGTAATGGAAAAGCCGCTGGCGGCGGCGGCTGGACTTGGCTGGCAGGGCAAACACACCAATCTGGTCAGCCGCACACATGGTTCCTGGTTGTTTCTGGGCAGCATGTTCACCACGGCCGAGCTTCAACGGGATGAAGCAGAGAGAGACCATTGTGGCTCTTGCCGGGCCTGTCTCGATGCCTGCCCGACCAATGCCTTCCCTGCGGCATACAAGATCGATGCGCGGCGCTGCATTTCCTATCTGACGATTGAACACAAAGGTCCGATACCACCGGAATTCAGGCCGATGATCGGCAACCGCATCTATGGTTGCGACGATTGCCTGGCGGCCTGCCCGTGGAACAAGTTTGCCGCCAGTGCTTCCGAGATGAAGTTGCAAGCCCGTGACGACCTGAAAGAACCGTCCATCGCTTTTTTATTGACGCTTGATGATGCGGCGTTTCGGACATTCTTCAGCGGGTCGCCTGTGAAGCGGATCGGTCGCAATCGTTTCGTGCGTAACGTGTTGATTGCGGCGGGAAATTCCGGTGACAGCGGCTTCATTGTGCAGTGTCAAAAGCTGGCACAGGACAGCTCGCCGGAGGTCCGCGCCATGGCCGTATGGGCGCTTTCACGGTTGATGGATGGCGAAAGCTTCACTACCTACGCAACGACCCGCGCGCCGGAAGACGATTCGAACGTGCTGGACGAATGGCTGATGGCAGGAGTGTAAATGTCGCATCTGATGATTTTCGGTGCCGGATATTCCGGCAAGGCCATCGCCAAAGCCCTTCAAGGCAGGATGGACAGAGTATCCGGTACGACGCGCAGTGAAGACAATATCATGACCCTGCAATGCCAGGCGATAGCGCCCTTCATCTTCAACGGAGAGACGTTGAGCGATGAGTTGCGCGCAGAGCTTGGCAATGTCACGCATCTCGTTCAATCGATTGCGCCCGGTGCATCTGGCGATCCGCTGCTGCGGCTGTGCAATGGCGACCTCAAAAGCGTGATGCCAAAATTGCAGTGGGCCGCCTATCTCTCCACCGTGGGCGTCTATGGCAACCATGACGGTGCGTGGGTGGATGAGAACACACCTTGCCGCCCGGTCTCTGCCCGCTCTACCGAGCGTGTGGAGGCGGAGGAGGCATGGACAGCGGCGGCTGATAAGGCTGGCATCCCCCTCTGCATCCTGCGGCTGTCGGGCATCTATGGACCGGGGCGCAACGGCTTCGTCAATCTGGAAAAGGGTACTGCGCGGCGGTTGGTGAAGAAGGACCAGGTGTTCAACCGCATCCGTGTGGAAGACATTGGCGCGGCGACGGACTTCCTGATCGACAGACAGTTGGGCGGCATATTTAACGTAACGGATGACGAGCCAGCCCCGCCGCAGGATGTCGTCGCTTTCGCAGCGGACCTGATGGATATGGAGCCGCCAGAGGAACAGGCATTCGAGACGGCCGAGCTCAGCCCCATGGCGCGCTCCTTCTACGGCGAGAACAAACGCGTCTCTAATCACAAGCTGCAAGAGTTGGGATTTATCTTCAGCTACCCGAATTACCGACAGTCGTTGCAGCAACTTTGGAACGATGGCCTGTGGCGAGATGAATAAACGTTCACATTCGTTGCGATGAAAAATCCTTCCAAAGGCTCTTTTCAGGAAGGAATTAATCGCATTTTGGCCATTTAACCTTTTGTTAATGCGCAAATTTGGCTAAAATTTTCATGCTTTGGAAAAATATTTCAACATGATTTCGTGATCCGACTCGCGCGGCGGCGGGTGCGCAACGAATTTCTTGCTTATTGTTGATTCTAAATAAATTTTTTCTGAAAGCATCGAAGGCTATCTAAATCAGGACTGCTTTTCCAAATCACAAATGTTACAGTCTGTAACACTTCGTGATTAGCGCTCGGCCATTTTTTGCCATTTTTCCCTCGCTCTACACTCACCTCAGTTCAGTTAGCCTAGTTTATCGGCGCGGGGCCGAGTATCAGGGAAGCACAGTTTGACGAATATACGACGCATGACTTTTGCGGCTGCGACTATAGCCGCTTGTTCCATCCTCACTCCACTTGCAGCAAATGCAGCGAATGGCTGTGGCGGCGCATCCTGGTATGCGCTGAACTCCAAAACAGCCTCCGGCGAACGAATGAACCCTGCAACGCTGACAGCGGCGCATCGTTCGCTACGGTTTGGCACCAAGGTCAAAGTAACGAACGCAAACAATGGCAAAGCCGTCGTCGTTCGCATCAACGACCGTGGTCCGTTCATCAAGGGTCGCGTTCTGGATCTTTCCAAGGCTGCCGCCAAGAACATCGGCATGGTCAGCTCCGGCACGGCAAAAGTCTGTTACGAGGTCATCGCTTCCAAGTAAGCGCGTGAGCGAAGCCACGGTTCTTTAGCGAATTCTTCGCAAAGACTTGCCCTCGCCACCATTCGCGTCTACCAACCGCCATTCATGATGATGAGGTAGACAATGCGTTTGGGCGGGCGTTTAGCCGGGGCTATAGAAGTGTTGGCAGATATCGAGGCGCGCAGACGCCCTGTCGCCGACGCACTGAAAGACTGGGGACTGGCGCATCGTTTTGCCGGTTCCGGCGACAGGGCCGCCATAGGCAACATCGTCTACGATGCCCTTCGCATGAAACTTTCCCACGCATGGCTGATGGACGATGATAGCGCGAACGCGCTGGGTTATGCCGTCATGTTGCGGCAATGGGGCAAATCCGCCGAGCAGTTGCTGGCGGAATTCGACGGCGACAAGTTTGCGCCCGAGCCTCTGGCCGAAACCACACTGAGCGCCTTTGCATCACGCGCGCTATCCGATGCCCCTGCCTATGTGCAGGGCGATATTCCAGACTGGGTACAGGCGTCTCTCGAGGCTTCCTTCGGTGAAGACTGGCTGCGACAGGCGCAGGCGCTGAACCAGCGCCCGACACTCGATCTGCGCGCCAACACGTTGAAAGCCAACCGCGCAAAAGTCGTGAAAGCACTGGCCGACGCGGGTGCCGAGGCCACGCGCCTTGCCCGCCAAGGCGTGCGCATTGCCGCTGGCGAAGGTCCATCACGCCTGCCCAACGTCACCGCCGAGCTTTCCTTCCAGAAGGGCTGGTTCGAGGTTCAGGACGAGGGATCGCAGATCGTGGCCGATCTGGCCGGTGTGCAGGAAGGCGAACAGGTTCTCGATTATTGCGCAGGCGGTGGCGGCAAGACGCTGGCCATGTCTGCCAGCATGAACAATAAGGGGCAGGTTCACGCCTTCGATACCGACCGTAAGCGTCTGGCCCCCATCATCGAACGGTTGAAGCGGGCCGGCACGCGCAATGTGCAGGTCCACGATCGCGCTGAGGGACTGAAAAGCTATATCGGCAAGTTCGACCGCGTTCTGGTCGATGCCCCCTGCACCGGCACCGGCACATGGCGCCGCCGCCCCGACACCAAATGGCGGCTGACGCAGCGCAATCTGGAAGAGCGTGTCGAGCAACAGGCTCAGGCGCTGGATCAGGCGAAAACCTTCGTGCGGCCCGGTGGCGAGTTGCTCTATGTGACCTGTTCCGTTCTGCCGGAAGAAAACGAGCGCCAGGTGCGCCGTTTCTGCGCCGAGAACGCAGAGTTTTCCATCCGCTCTGCGCTTGATCGCTGGACGGGCATTTTTGGTGCCGATGCCGCCAAGCCGCATTCGGCCGATGGCGAGACCATAACGCTGACGCCTGCCACGACCGATACGGACGGCTTCTTTTTCTGTTCGATGAAGCGGAACGCCTAAGCGTTTTACAGCCAACAGGATTGCCGGATTTGAGCGATGTCAAAATCCGGCAGTCTGCTTGGAAAGCTTCTAAACTAGAATATTTGACACAAGTTTGTGATTGGTTCAGAACTCGCCTTCACGGCCTCGTTACGAGAGAGCTGATAGGAGAGATCATGTTCCGAAAAACCGTTTTAGGCGCAAGTCTTGCGCTTCTGGCCACATCAGTGACCCTCACCGCACCTCCCGCCCGCGCCGCGACCGATCCGGCAGCCGTGGTCAAGCATTATGTGGAACTGGGCCATGCGAAATATCAGGATGCGCTGACGACAGCGCAAACGCTGGACAAGGCCGTCGACGCGCTGATCGCCACACCGAGCGAAGCCAACTTGAAGGCTGCACGCGAGGCCTGGATCAAGGCCCGCGTTCCCTACCAGCAGACGGAAGTCTACCGCTTCGGCAACCCCATCGTCGATGAGTGGGAAGGCAAGGTCAATGCCTGGCCACTGGACGAAGGCCTTATCGACTATGTCGACAGCTCCTATGGCACTGAAAGCGACGAGAACGAGCTTTATACGGCCAACATCATCGCCAACAAGAAAATCAAGGTCGGCGGAGAAGAGGTCGATGCCTCCAAGATCACGCCGGAACTGATCCAGAGCCTTGCGGAAGCAGGCGAGGTGGAAGCCAATGTGACCACGGGCTACCACGCCATCGAGTTTCTGCTGTGGGGCCAGGATCTGAACGGCACGGGACCAGGCGCGGGCAACCGCCCTTACACCGACTACGACACCAAGAATTGCACCGGCGGCAATTGCGACCGCCGCGCCGATTATCTGAAGGCGGCATCGACCCTGCTGGTTTCGGACCTGAAGGAAATGGTGGGCAATTGGGCACCGGATGGCGAAGCGGCAAAGACCGTGGAAGCCGACCCGAAGAAGGGTCTGACCGCCATCCTGACCGGCATGGGCTCCCTATCCTACGGCGAGTTGGCGGGCGAGCGCATGAAGCTTGGCCTTCTGCTGCACGATCCCGAAGAAGAGCATGATTGCTTCTCGGACAACACCTACAACTCGCACCTCAACGACGCCATCGGCATCGCCGCTGCCTATAGCGGCGAATACACGACGGTAGACGGCAAGAAGTTGACCGGCCCTTCGCTTTCGCAACTCGTCGCCGCCAGCGACAAGACGCTGGATGCGGAAATGAAGGCCAAGCTGAACAAGACGCTGGACGCCATGCACGCCATGGAAAAGCGCGGCCAGACCGTCGAGGCTTACGACCAGATGATTGCCGAAGGCAACAAGGACGGCAATGCCGTTGTGCAGGCGGCGATCGACGGACTTCTGGACCAGACCAAGACCATCGAGCGTGTGATTGCAGCGCTTGATCTGGGCAAGATTCAGCTGGAAGGTTCCGACAGCCTGGATAGCCCGAACGCGGTTTTCAAGTAAAACGATGATGCGGGCCGCGTGGGTGACATGCGGCCTGCTCACTGCTGCCAGAATATTTGCAGGCGGATCATTTTGCGAAGAACGCGGTTCGCCTCCATCATTCAGGCCCCAACTGGCATGGCGGTGGGGCGACCGCTCCCCTAAACCCGATGTGTAAAGTTTCATGAGACATTTGCGGCAATTACGCCTTTTCTGTCTTCTGTTTATCTTGGCAGCTAGCAGTATTGTCATAACCCACGACAGTGCGCTTGGCTTACCCCCCTCTGTCCTGCCGGACATCTCCCCCACAAGGAGGGAGATCGGCCAGTCTCAGGCTCTCCGCTTCATCCGCGACGTTGAAGATGTGCGAGAGGTCGCCGCTTGTCGATCTCCCCACCTGTGGGGGAGATGTCCGGCAGGACAGAGGGGGGTAAGCCAAGCCCACCATGATGTATTGAGCGGCACGGGAGCCGAAACCACCACCCGCAACGATCTCTCCACCGCAGACCTTACGCGCGTAACCCGAATCACACGCCCCACAGCGGATTTCTCGAAACCGGAGCCCTTTGAGGCCATGTCGGCGGGAGCGGCAACGACAACCGCAACAACCGATCCGTTCTCGCAACCCTCTGCCAATATGACATTCGAGCGCGGCCATGATTTCAAGCTGGGCAATGCGCTGTTTCAGAAATTGTGGGTGTCCTCGCCGTCCTCCACGCAAGCGTCCGACGGGCTGGGGCCGCTTTACAATGCGCGGTCGTGCCAGACATGCCACATCAAGGATGGGCGCGGGCGTCCGCCTGACGGGAATGAGGATGCGGTGTCGATGTTTCTGCGGCTTGCCCGCCCTGCCCGCACGCCGGACGAGACGAAGGCGATAGCCGACCACGATATCCTGAATTTCCCCGATGCGACCTATGGCAGGCAGCTTCAGAACCTCGCCGTTCCCGGCCTCAATCCCGAGGGCAAACTTGCCATATCCTATGAGGAGCAGACGGTGACGCTGCGTGATGGCGAAACCGTGTCGTTGCGCAAGCCAACCTACGGCATCGAGGGGCTGACTTACGGGCCGCTGGAACCGGACACCACGCTGTCTGCCCGCATCGCCCAGCCGACACTGGGGCTGGGCTTGATTGAGGCAATTGCGGACACGGATATTCTGGCCAATGTCAGACCTGACGGCGGCAGGCCAGCATGGGTGCGCGACCACCGCAGCGGAGCGTTGAGGCTGGGCCGTTTTGGCTGGAAGGCGCAGAATGCCAGCGTGCGGGATCAGGCTGCCGATGCGCTGTCTCATGATATCGGCATCTCCTCGCCGGATGCGCCGAATGCCTTCGGGGATTGCACGGATAATGAACCGGACTGTCTGGCCATGCCGACCGGGGTGCAGAAGCGGCTGGGCGATGTGGAAGCGCCCTCCCCCGTGCTGGATTTGATGACGTTCTACACCGAAAATCTGGCCGTACCTGCTCGGCGCAATGTCGATGCCCCCCAAGTTCTGCGCGGCAAGCAGCAATTTTATGCGGCGGGATGCGCATCCTGTCACGTGCCGAAATTCGTGACCAAGCGCGATGCGAACGACCCGCTCCATTCCTTCCAGCTGATCTGGCCCTATTCCGATTTTCTGCTGCACGATATGGGCGAAGGCTTGGCGGATGGGCAGCAGGTGGGTGAGGCAAGCGGGCGTGACTGGCGCACCCAGCCGCTATGGGGTATCGGCCTGACGCAAGCGGTCAACGGCAATGGTTTTTACCTGCATGACGGGCGGGCGCGCAGCCTGAGCGAAGCGATTTTATGGCATGGGGGCGAGGCGCAAAAAGCGCGCGATGCTTTTGCTGCCTTGCAAAAGTCTGACCGGCAGGCTTTGCTGACATTTCTGGAGTCTCTGTGATGGACAATGCGATGCGAAAATTTCATGCCCTTCTGCCGCTCGCTTTTCTGATGAGCTTCGGCACGGCGCTGGCGCAGGATGTGGAGCTGATGCCGCCACCGCCGCTCGACCCGGTGAAGGTGCGCAGCGTGATGGCAAAGGCCGTGGATGGCTTCATCCGCCCCGGCTATGACGGTTTTCGCGATAGCGCCAGGGCGCTTGAAGGCAAAATGCAGGCGCTGTGTGCTGCCCCTTCCGCTGACACGATGGCGGCAGCGAAAGCGGGCTTTGCGGATGCGACACACGCATGGGCGGGGATCGAGATCGTGCGCGTCGGTCCCGTTATCGAGCAGAACCGGTTCGAGCGGGTGCTGTATTACCCCGACAAGAAGGGACTTGGCCTGAAACAGGTGCAGAAATACCTTTCTGACAAAGACGAGAGCGTGACGACGCCGCAGGGATTGCGGGCGAAAAGCGTCGCGGCGCAGGGGTTTGGCGCGCTGGAATATGTGCTTTACGGCACTGGTTCCGACGATGTGTCGGCCGAGAAAAACAGTTTCCGTTGCCGGTACGGCGCAGCCATCGCTGGCAACATCGCCAATATCGGTACCGAGCTTTCCGACCTCTGGGATGCGCCTGACGGTACGGCGAAGAACTGGAAAGAACCGGGGCCTGATAGTCCCGTGTTTCGTGACGAGCGTGAGGCGCTGGTGGCGTTGCTGGGTATTCTGGTGCACGGCTCGGAGGCCATTCGCGATCAGCGCATCGAGACCTTCTACAAGGGACCCGATAATGCCAAATTTCCGCGCACCGCGATCTACTGGCGCTCTGGCCTGACATGGAAGAGCATTGGCGACAATGTGTCCGCTGTGCAGACCCTGTTGCACAAGGCTGGAATGAGCGATCTTCTGCCGCCCGACCAGCGCTCCATCATCAGCTCTATCGATTTCATTGCCAAATCCATGATCCGAGTCGCATCGACCATCGAGCCCGATGTCGAAAAGGCTCTTGATGACGACAAGCAGCGCGCCAAGGTGGATTATCTGCTGCTGAACGGCAAGGACCTGATATACCGCATCAACGACCAATATGGCGGGGCCATCGGGCTCAGCTCCGGCTTTTCCTTTGCGGATGGGGATTGAATGGTTGCGCGTGACAAACGGCTGCTGATCGACCGGCGAACCTTTATCAAGGCGGCGGGATTGCCATTTCTGGCGTCGCTTGCGCCGCGTTCGCTCTATGCGCTGGAGCGGACGGATGCCGTTTTCGCTTCGGCTTTCCGCGACCGTAACGGTTCCTACGGTGTGGCGACGGTGAGCGAGGCGGGAGAGATCATCGACCGGCTGGTTCTGCCCGCCCGTGCGCATGGCATGGCGACCAGTCGTGCCACCGGGGTTACGGTGGCCTTTGCGCGTAGGCCAGGCACCTTTTTCATGGCATTCGATCCGGCCAGACAGCGTGAGCCCATCGTGATGCACACGCCGGAGAACCGGCATTTTTACGGCCACGGACAGTTTTCGCCCGACGGATCGATCCTTTACGCCAGCGAGAACGACTTCGACCGCAATCGCGGTGTCATCGGGCTTTACGATGCCCGCGATGGCTTCAGGCGCATCGGCGAATATGATGCGCGCGGCATCGGCACGCACGACATGACGGTCAGTGACGACGGGCGGATGATCATCATCGCCAATGGTGGCATCGAGACCCACCCGGATTTCGGGCGCACAAAACTGAACATCGACACGATGGAGCCTTCACTGGTGCTGCTGGATGCGGCAACGGGGCGGCTGATTCAGAAACACGGCCTTGCAAAGGATCTCAGCCAGTTGTCCACCCGGCATGTGGATCTCGGCAACGATGGTCGCATCTGGTTTGCCTGCCAGTATGAGGGACCGCGCAACGCCATGCCGCCGCTGGTGGGGCATTTTTCCAAGGGCGACGATCTGCGTTTCATCGATCTGCCCGAGGAAACGACGGCGCGGTTGGCCAATTATGTCGGCGCTATCGCCGTCAACCGCCGCGATGGTATCATCGGCCTGACGTCGCCCAACGGCAATGCGACGGTGATGCTGGATGAGAAAAGCGGTAGGGTTGTCAATGAGACGATGCTTCGCGAAGCGGCGGGGGTTGCCGCCGCTGCAAAGGGCATTGTCACCTCGTCCTATGACGGGCAATTCGCGGCCAAAACCAGTGCTGTGGCGTGGGACCAGCACATCGTTAGACTTGCCGGCTAAATTATTGAAATAACGCTGGAACCAAAGCATCTTCTGCGCCTTTCATGTCACATGAAAAAAGCGCTGGTCTATCTCATTTTCGTCTTCGCCGTCGTTACCATCGGCGCGCTCATCGGCATGAATAACGTGCCGGGCGAATGGTATCAGACGCTCAAAAAACCGTTCTTCAACCCGCCCAACTGGATTTTCGGGCCGGTCTGGACCGCACTTTACGTGATGATCGCCATTGCCGGTGCGCGCACGTGGCTGCAAAGCCGCATGGGCGGGCGCATGCAGCTATGGGGTAGCCAGATGCTGCTGAATTTCTTGTGGTCGCCGATCTTTTTCACCATGCAAAGCCCCACTGGCGCGCTTATTCTCATCGTGCCGATACTGATCTGCGTTGTCGCCTTCATCATCATGACGTCTACGCGCGACCGCATTTCGATGTGGCTTTTCGTGCCCTATGCAGTGTGGGTGGCCTTTGCCACGCTGCTGAACGCCAGCATCGTTTATCTCAATTAGCAGATGCATTCCCCTTGCCATGTGGCGATGCACGCGCCATGTCTTGTCAAAGAACAAGGAAAGGCAGGGGAATGGATTTCACCGATCCCGGCGATTATCGCCAGCGGATAGAGAAGAGCTTCGCACGCCAGGGCGTCGTGCAGGCTATCAAGGCCGAAATTTCACGCATCGAGCACCGGCTGGTGGAAATCGAGCTGCCATTTCATCCCAAGCTCACCCAACAGCATGGCATCCTCCATGCGGGTGTCATTGCTGCCGCGCTGGATACGGCCTGCACATACGCTGCCTATACGATCATCGAGCCGGATGCGTCTGTCTTGACCATTGAGTTTAAGGTCAACCTGATGTCACCCGGGCGGGGCGAAAGGTTTCTGTTTCGTGGTGAAATTACCAAACCGGGCAGCAACATCATCGTGGCAGACGGTCGCGCCTATGCGGTGTCCGATACCGGACCGGCAAAACTGATTGCTTCCATGACCGCGACGATGATGGCGATGAAGGGCCGGGAAGATTTCAATGAGCTCTGAAATGGTAGATGTTGCTGGCAAGCGCCTGCTGTTCGTCATGGCGGCGGATGCCGAATATGGTCCTTACCTGAAGGCACGTTTCAAGCCGCTGATGACAGGTGTCGGCCCAGTGGAAGCGGCGATTTCACTGACCGCAGCGTTGAGCGCTCTCCACGCTGCCGATCAACTGCCCGATCTCGTCGTCTCGCTCGGTTCTGCGGGGTCGCGCGTGCTGGAGCAGGCGGAAGTGTATCAGGCCACTTCCGTTTCCTATCGCGACATGGATGCCTCTGCCTTCGGTTTCGAAAAAGGCTGCACACCGTTTCTCGATCTGCCGGCCGAAATTACCTTGCCGCTGCGCATTCCCGGCGTGGCGCAAGCGCGGCTTTCCACCGGTGCCAATGTCGTTTCCGGTGCGGGCTATGACGGGGTGGATGCAGATATGGTGGAGATGGAGACATTCGCCATTTTGCGCGCTTGCCAACGGTTCGATATTCCGCTCATCGGTTTGCGCGGCATCTCCGATGGAAAGGCGGATGTGAGCCATATTTCCGACTGGACAGAGTATCTGCATGTCATCGACGAGAAGCTGGCGGATGCGGTGGACAGGTTGTGCCGCGCCATAGAAGACGGCAGCATTTCGCTCTAAATCTCTTGCGCAATCGCTTATTTTCTGGCTTTTCAGGCCATGTCACGGGTTGCCTAAAGCCCCGGATTTCTTTAAAGGCTCGCCATGACCCAGATAGCCCATCCCGACAGCATCCTCATCATCGATTTCGGCAGCCAGGTGACGCAGCTTATTGCGCGCCGTGTTCGCGAAGCCGGAGTCTATTGCGAAATCCACCCGTTCCAGAATGCGGCGGAAGCGTTTGAGACATTGAAGCCGAAGGGCGTGATCTTCTCTGGCGGCCCGGCATCCGTGACGGCAGAGGGAAGCCCGCGCGCACCACAGGCGGTGTTTGATTCCGACATTCCGATCCTCGGCATTTGCTACGGCCAGCAGACACTTTGCACCCAGCTGGGCGGCACGGTTGAAGGCGGGCATGCGGCGGAATTCGGTCGTGCCGATATCGAAATCAAGAAGGCAAGCCCGCTGTTTGACGGTTTCTGGGAACTGGGCGGACGCTACCCCGTTTGGATGAGCCATGGCGACCGCGTAACGCAATTGCCGCATGGTTTCGAAGTGGCCGCGACCTCTGAGAACGCGCCGTTTGCGATCGCCGTTGATGAAGAGCGTCGTTATTACACCACGATGTTCCACCCGGAAGTGATGCATACGCCTGACGGTGCAAAGCTGCTGTCCAACTTCGTGCACAAGATCGTCGGCCTGAAATCCGATTGGACCATGGCTGCCTACCGCGCCGAGATGATCCGCAAGATCCGCGAGCAGGTGGGCACCGAGCGCGTGCTCTGCGCACTCTCCGGTGGCGTCGATTCCTCCGTTGCAGCCATTCTCATCCATGAAGCGATTGGCGACCAGCTGACCTGCGTCTATGTCGACCATGGCATGATGCGTCTGGCCGAAAGCGAGCAGGTCGTGACCATGTTCCGCGACCATTACAACATTCCGCTGGTGCATGTGGAGGCGTCCGACCTGTTCCTGACGGAACTGGCCGGTGTTTCCGACCCGGAAGTGAAGCGCAAGACCATCGGTCGCTTGTTCATCGAAACATTCGAGGCCGAAGCAGCCAAGATCGCCTCGGATGGCAAGGGTTCTCCAGCGTTTCTAGCGCAGGGTACGCTTTACCCTGACGTCATCGAAAGCGTGTCCTTCTCCGGTGGTCCATCCGTCACCATCAAGAGCCACCACAATGTCGGCGGCCTTCCAGAGCGCATGAACATGAAGCTGGTGGAGCCGCTGCGCGAGCTGTTCAAGGATGAAGTGCGCGCGCTTGGCCGCGAACTCGGCCTGCCCGAAAGCTTCATCGGCCGCCACCCATTCCCGGGTCCCGGTCTCGCCATCCGCTGCCCCGGCGTGGTGACGCGCGAAAAGCTCGACATTCTGCGTAAGGCCGACGCCGTCTATCTGGATGAAATCCGCAAGGCTGGTCTCTACGACACCATCTGGCAGGCCTTCGCCGTGCTGCTACCGGTGCAAACCGTTGGCGTCATGGGCGACTACCGCACCTACGACTTCGTCTGCGCACTGCGCGCCGTGACCTCCGTGGATGGCATGACGGCAGACTTCTACCCCTACGACATGAACTTCCTGGGACGCGCGGCAACCCGCATCATCAACGAAGTCAAGGGCATCAACCGCGTGGTTTATGACGTGACGAGCAAGCCGCCGGGCACGATCGAGTGGGAGTAAAGCTGGTTTGACAGCGTGATATGGCCGGGTTCTGTCAAAAGACGGAGCCCGGTTTTTGTTTGGGGCATTGATAAAAACGTCGAATAAGATATCTTACCGTCGTCTTACTTTGAGGTAGATACGATGTCGCAACCGGAAAAACTTACCACGACCGTCTCCACCAAGGGACAGGTCATTCTCCCAAAAGCCATACGCCAGCACAGAGACTGGGCTGCTGGAACGCGTCTGACTGTTGAGGAAACACCGGATGGGGTTCTGTTGAGACGGGCTCCCGCATTCACACCCACCAGATCGGAAGACGTATTCGGAATGCTGCCATTCAATGGAAAGCCGAAAACTTTGGAAGAAATGGATGAGGCGATCCTGGCAGAAGCGCGCAGACATCATGATCGCGATTGATACCAATATTGTCGTTCGCTATTTGACTGGCGACCACCCGGAGCAGTCAAACCGCGCTCGTTCGATCGTTAACGAGCAACCTGTATTCGTTGCCGTCACAATAGCATTGGAAACGGAGTGGGTACTACGCAGCGCCTATGGCTACAGCCGCTTTGAGTCCGCCAGCGCACTTCGCGCGTTTTGCGGTTTACCGACGGTCAACGTAGAGGACGCGGACTGCATTGCAGAAGCGTTGGATTTGGTAGAAAAATCTATGGATTTTGGTGATGCCTTGCATCTCACCAGAACTGCACACTGCGACGGGTTCGTCACATTTGATCGCAAGTTGGTGAAGACAGCTCAAGCAGCGGGGCGTCGCTCGGTTGGTGAAGCCTGATCGCCGACAGAAGAGGTGATCTTGCCTCGTCCCAAGGCGAGGCCATCATGCCTCGCCAGCGTCAATTCAAGATTAGAGCTGAACCTTGTCGAAAGCCTTGCGGTCGATGCCGAGTGCGTCGAGGTCAGCGCCGGCTGGCTTGCGGTGGGAGCGGACAGCGGCGGAAACTGCAAGAGCCGCACCGAAAACGGCAAAGGTTTCGCCAAAGAATTTACGGGATGTCTTAGCAACGTTACGCATGTGGGTCTCTCCTTCGTGTTGCCCAGAATATGAGCATTCGAAGGCTTTTGCACAACTCATGATATAGCAGGCAAGCCATGCAGCTTAGCTCGAACTCATTTGGATGACAGGCCATGCAAATTTGCATAGCTGGCCGATATTTGAATGCGGCGGATATTTTGCTATGCCTGTCCGAGAGCATGAAAAGGCTGATGGATATGACGATTACGATTTACGGCATCAAGAATTGCGACACGATGAAGAAGGCCCGGACCTGGCTGGACGCTGAAGGCATAGACTACACATTTCATGACTACAAAACCGCCGGGATCGATGACGCCCATCTCAATGCTTGGTGCGACGTCGCCGGTTGGGAAACGGTGCTGAACCGCGCTGGCACGACCTTCAAGAAGCTGGATGAGGCCGAGAAGGCCGATCTTTCCCGAGAGAAGGCGATTGCGCTGATGCTGGCGCAGCCTTCCATGATCAAGCGTCCGGTTCTGGAGGCCAAGGGCAAGATCACGGTTGGCTTCAAACCCGACACCTATGCTGCGCTGTTCGGTTAGGCGAAACCCATGTCAAAGACGACGCGCGCGACGCAGGTGCTGACCAAGGCCGGCATTTCCTTCACGACCGTGACCTATGAGTACGATCCGAATGCCGAGCGTATCGGCCTTCAGGCGGCAGAGGCCATCGGGGCTGAGCCGCATCTGGTGTTGAAAACGCTGATGGCGGAGGTGGATGGCAAGGCGGTCTGCGTTGTCGTGCCATCCGACCATGAGGTCAGTATGAAAAAGCTGGCGGCGGCCTTTGGTGGCAAATCCGCGCATATGATGAAGCCTGCCGATGCCGAGCGGGCAACCGGCTACCATGTAGGCGGCATCAGCCCCTTTAGTCAGAAAAAGCAGGTGCCGACGGCCATCGAGGTTCAGTCCATGGGCCATGACCTAGTCTATATGAATGGCGGGCAGCGTGGGTTGCAGGTGCTCCTTTCGCCTAGCGATGCGCAGTCGGTTTTGAAAGCCATCGCTGCACCGCTGGTGAGCGAATAGCAGAAAGCCGGTTGGCTTTCGCAGCGAATGGGCTATGTTTTGCGCCTCCTATTCAAGCATGTGAAGGCGCATCATGACAGTTTCCCCCATCGATCCCGTCAAACTCGAAAAACTGGCCGAAGTTGCCGTCAAGGTCGGGCTGCAATTGCAGAAGGATCAGGATCTGGTCATCACTGCACCGCTGGCAGCACTGCCGCTGGTTCGCCATTTGACGAAACACGCCTATCTGGCCGGCGGCGGTCTGGTCACCACCCTCTATTCCGATGAGGAAACGACGCTGGCGCGTTACGCCCATGCCAGCGACGGTAATTTCGATAAGGCCTCCGGCTGGCTCTATGAGGGCATGGCGAAGGCCTATGCCAATGGTGCGGCACGCCTGGCGATCTCCGGCGACAACCCGATGTTGCTGGCGAATGCGGACCCGGCCAAGGTGGCGCGCGCCAACAAGGCCAATTCCATGGCCTACAAACCGGCGCTGGAGAAGATTTCCAACTTCGACATCAACTGGAACATTATCTCCTACCCTAACCCTTCCTGGGCCAAACAGGTGTTCCCAGGCATTTCCGAAGATGAGGCCGTGAAGAAGCTGGCGGATGCGATTTTTGCCGCATCCCGTGTCGATCTGGCCGACCCGGTGGCGGCGTGGGCTGAGCACAATGCCAACCTTGCCAAGCGCTCCAAGTGGCTGAATGGCGAGCGTTTCGCTTCGCTGCATTTCACCGGCCCCGGCACGGATGTGACCATCGGTCTGGCCGACAGCCATGAATGGCATGGCGGCGCATCGGTCGCCAAAAACGGCGTGACCTGCAATCCGAATATCCCGACTGAAGAGGTCTTCACCACACCGCATGCGCTGCGGGTGGATGGTTACGTGTCCAGCACCAAGCCGCTGTCGCATCAGGGTACGCTGATCGACAATATTCAGGTGAAGTTCGAAGGCGGTCGCATCGTAGAGGCCAAGGCGTCCCGTGGTGAAGAGGTTTTGAACAAGGTGCTGGATACGGATGAAGGCGCGCGCCGTCTGGGTGAAGTGGCGCTCGTGCCGCACTCCTCCCCCATCTCGGCCAGCGGCATTCTGTTTTACAACACGCTGTTCGATGAAAATGCCTCGTGCCACATCGCGCTGGGACAGTGCTATTCCAAGTGCTTCCTCGATGGTGCCTCGCTGAGCCAGGATCAGATCAAGGCGCAGGGCGGCAATTCCAGCCTCATCCACATCGACTGGATGATCGGCTCCGACAAGGTCGATATAGACGGTGTCAGAGCCGATGGCTCGAAGGTGCCTGTGATGCGCAAGGGCGAGTGGGCCTGATAAGCCTTATCGTGGTGCCTGACTTTTCTGGCTGAGCCAGACGCTGAACAGCACCATGATAAAACCGGCAATCTGCGCTGGCGCAAGGTTTTGACCGAGCGCCAGCCAGCCCAGAAGCGTGGCGGTGACCGGGCTTAGAAATCCGAGCGATGCCGCCACAGAGGGTTCGATGCGCGCCAAACCGCGGAACCACAGGAGATAGGTGAAGGCCGCACCGATCAGCCCGAGATAGGCCATGCCCAGCACATTTGTGGTGGTGAGAGCGGGCAAAGCAGGCTCCAGAAAGAACGCCACCGGCACCAGCAGAAGCCCACCCGCCGTTAGTTGCCACGCTGTGAAGGTGAGGTTAGAGACCGGCGGTTGCCAGCGGCGTGTCAGAACTGTGCCGAAGGCCATGGAAACTGCACCCGCAAGGGCGGCGGCAATTCCTACAGGATCAAGCGCCGCGTGCGGTGTCAGCACCAGAAACGCCACGCCAGCCATGCCGATGAGGCCCGCGACGATGGTGAGCGCGCGAATATCTCTTCCCAGAAACAGCCGCGAGAGCGCAATGACGATTAGCGGCTGCACCGCGCCGACTGTGGCGGCCACGCCGCCGGGTAAGCGATAGGCCGAAACGAAAAGCATGGCCCAGAAGAAGGCGAAGTTCAGCGTGCCGAGAATGAAGGCGCGGCCCCACCAGATGCCGAAGGGCAGTTTGTGCACCAGAAGCAGCAGCAACAAACCGGCGGGCAATGCGCGCAGCATGGCGACATGCATGGGATAACCCTGCGGCAGAAACGATGTGGTGACGATGTAGGTGCTGCCCCAGATGGCCGGAGCAATGCCCGTCATGACGACATCGGAAATGTAACTCGTATTTTTCTTCATTTCAAGAATCTCTATATCAAGATAAATGCAGGATATGCGTTTTTATCTTGACGTCAAGATACCTGATGTTATCTCTTCTCCATGGCTGAAAAAACCGCAGATGACCACGTCGACAGAATTCTGGCGCAATGGGCGAAGGAACGCCCGGATCTCGACGTCGAGCCGATGGGCATCATGGGGCGTCTGCACCGGCTGTCTACCCGCCTCGGGCGCGAGGTGGAGACCGTTCTTCTGCAACACGGCCTATCATCTTCCGCTTTCGACGTGCTGGCGACGTTGCGCCGAGCGGGCAAACCCTACCGGCTTTCCCCCGGCGAGCTGCTGGCCATGACCATGGTCAGTTCCGGCACCATGACAAACCGTATCGACCAGCTGGAAAAGGCTGGTTTGGTGGAGCGCATCGACAATGCGGAAGACCGGCGCAGTGTGTTGATTGCACTGACGGACAAGGGGTTTACAACGGTGGATGAGGCGGTGACGGCCCACGTGGAGAACCAGCACCGGCTGATCGCCACGGTGAGCGAGGATGACAGGCGGGAGTTCAATCGTTTGCTCAAGGTGTTTTTAGCGGATTTGGAGTGAGCGCTTCCCCTCCTCCGTCATCCCGCACTTGTGTGGACGAAATGTGGTTTACTTGTTGCATTGACCGGGACGCGCATCCCGGTCAATGCAGGCAGGAGGCCGTATTTCCGCACCGGTTTGAAAGAGCCGACATCAAGCAAGGCCCTGCCTGCTCCCTTTGACCCCGAACGGTTGATCGGGCTTTCGCCCGCACCACAAGACTGGGAGCAAGGCCATGATACAGGAACTTACCGTTGTTGGTATCGACATTTCCAAAGCCCGCTTCGATGTCTGCGCGTATCCTGCGGGAAAGCACTGGAGTACAGGCA
>NZ_FMUD01000064.1:0-9100 GCF_900100825.1 Agrobacterium sp. DSM 25558
GAGCGGCAGTAATCCGCCAAACAACATAGTGTATAATGCAATTATCAAATAAAATCTGCAACGATCTATAAAATACTTTCCAAATAAGAGAGTTCGATATGTGATGATAGAAGCCTATTCGGCTAATCATCAATGATCGTAGCTGGCCTTCAACCCTGATAATATTCTATGTCGCAGAAATCCTGACTTTCGCAGCAGATGGCGTTAACTGCTCCAAGAAGACTTGTTGACGGGCGGCTCTTGCGTTTCCATCTTTGAGTCAACGAAAGAGAAGGCCGCGAGGATGAAGGTGGTTATCGCATCTATCGATTTCATCATCGATATGATTTCGACCGTGACCGGACAGCGACCAAAGCCCGGTTTTTGGACGGCCGCCGAGCGCTTTGTGATCGCCATCATAGGAATTGGTGTGCTCGCTCTTCTGGCAATCACATTGTTTCGGTGATGGCCTCGATCTGACTGTACGTCTGTCGCAAATATCAGTCGCGAAACGTTGACTTTTGCGAGTGACTTTTGCGACAGAAATTCTGCTGCAATTTCATTACCGACGATTTTGTCGCGAAACTTAGGCAGACCGTCCAAGAACTCTACGGTGTAAGGCTGTAGAGATCGGTTGGCGCGCCATGAAGCATGACCTCCCTTTCGAAGCTGAAGCCGGATTTTTGCAGAACTTTCTGAGATGCTGGATTTGCTGATCGCACAAGCCCAATAATTCGACGGGCTCCAAGATCTTTGAAAGCGAAGGATACGCTCTCTCGTACCAGTTCTGTTGCATAACCGTTCCCCCAACTTTGCGGGTCGAGATGGTAGGACAGATTGAGGCCATCAAACTCCTTCGACACGGTAACCCCGCCAAACCCAATCAGCTTTCCATTGGCTATAACTGCCCATCGCCCAAAGCCGTGGTCCTTCCAATGCGCCCTGTCCCTCGCCAACCTCGCAGCACATTCTTCTGGGCTGTCCGGCCGGGGAACAGGGCGGTGAGCAACCAGTTCGGGTTTTGCGAACAGCTCTGTCAAAAAGGGAAGGTCATCCGCCTTTGGGAGACGCAGCAATAGGCGGTCGGTGCGTCGGGTTTCTGCGACTGGTACCTGGTGGTGATCGATCATCTTGTTCAAACTGCATTGGTAAAGCGAAGACCTGGGATTCCAGAAAATGGCGTTCTCCCCTACAATGCATCATGGCACATCTTTCAGGAACAGATCGCGCGCAATTGCTGCTTCTGCCGGAAGCGGTGGACGATTACGTCGGCCCGGATAATCCGGTCCGCTTCATCGAGGCCTTCGTCGACGGCCTCGATCTTGCTGCCGCAGGCTTCGTGCGGGTGGCTGCGAAGGAGACGGGTCGTCCGGGTTATGATCCGGCCGACCTTTTGAAGCTCTATGTGTACGGCTACATCAATCGGGTGCGATCCAGCCGGCGGCTGGAGGCCGAGGCCCATCGCAACATCGAGGTCATCTGGCAGCTGCGGCACCTGAAGCCGGACTTTCGCACCATCGCCGATTTCCGCCGCGTGAACCGGTCGGCCTTCAGGCAGGTGTTCCGGGAATTTGTCATCCTGTGCCGACAGCTCGATCTGTTCGGGCGAGAACTGCTGGCGGTCGATGGCACGCGCATCAAGGCGGTGAACAACAAGGATCGCAACTTCACGCGGCGCGCTTTGACGAAGTTCATCCACGAAGCCGACGAGAAACTGGCCGATTATATGAAGCGGCTCGATGAGGGCGATGCGCAAGAGGAGAAAGCCAGCAACAATAGCGGTTCAGGCCGCGGCGATGACAAACTCGCGGAAAAGATCGCAGCGATCAAAGGCAAGCGGGATCGTCATAAGGCGCTGCTGGATGAACTGGATAAAACCGGCGAGGACCAAATCTCGCTAACCGATCCGGATTCCCGTGCCATGGCACGCATGACCAAGGTCGGCGTCGGTTACAACATCCAGCTTGCGGTTGATGTGAAGCACAAGCTGATCGCCGAGCAGGAGGTCTGCAATCAGGTGTTGGACATGGGGCTTCTGGCCCCAACGGTTGAGGCGGCGATGGACACGCTCGGCGTCGACAGAATAGAGGCGGTGGCTGACCGCGGCTACTTCAAGATCGAGGACATCGAAGCTTGCGAGAAGGCCGGTATCACCGCCTATGTTCCCAAGCCGATCCGCGGTCCGGCCGTGGCCGAGGGTTTCTTCTCCAAAGAGGAATTCCGCTACGATCCGGACAAGGACATTTACCTTTGCCCCGCAGACCAGGTGCTCTCACCCCGTCACTTTGGCAAGTCGCGCGACAATGTGAAGATCGACTATGTCAACCGCGACGCCTGCAAGGCATGCCATCTGCGCGAGCGCTGCACCAAAAGCTTCCGCCGCGTGTCGCGCCTTGAGAACGAGGCGGTGCTCGACCGCATGGGGGAGCGTCTTGCCGCCCGGCCCGACGTTCTGGACCAAAGGCGCGAAAGCGTCGAGCACCCGTTCGGGACGATAAAACAGTGGATGTATCAGGGCGCATTCCTGATGCGGCGGCTGGAAAACGTGAGAGGGGAGTTCAGCCTGACGGCGCTCGCCTACAACATCAAAAGAGCCATCACCCTTGTCGGCGTTTCGGGCCTGATTGCCGCCGTTAGGGCATGATAGCGCCACCGCGCGCACTTCCTAAGCCAAATACTGGTGCCAAACCGCTCAACAGTGCTTTATCAGGCTCTTTGGACATCGAAATCCGACAAACCTCGTCACTTGCAGAGTTCCGGCATGGAACAGCGCATCGCATCAATCAGCCTAAGAGTTCTTGGACGGTCTGTAGGACTTAAGTTAGCTACTCATCCTCTGGGATAAAGCCACCCGTCTGACGTTTCCAAAGGCGGGCAAACAAGCCGCCCCGCTTTATCAACTCCTCAGGCCTGCCCTCTTCCACGATATGGCCACGGTCGAGCACGACTATCCGATCCATCATGGTAATAGTCGAAAGGCGATGTGCGATGGCAATTACCGTCTTTCCTGCCATGACCAACCCAAGCTTTTCCTGGATAGCAGCCTCTGATTCACTGTCGAGGGCGGAGGTCGCCTCATCGAGCACCAGGATCGGCGCGTCCTTCAGCAACACCCGCGCGATCGCCACACGTTGCCGTTGACCACCGGAGAGCTTGATACCACGGTCGCCGACGAAGGCCTCATAGCCGGTACGGCCTTCACCGTCCGACAGGTTGCTGATGAATAGATCAGCCCGCGCTGTCTTTGCCGCGTCTTCGATCTCTTGTTGGGTCGCGTCTGGTCGACCATAGCGGATATTATCGCCGACCGAGCGGTGCAGCAGTGCGACATCCTGCGCGATCACGCCGATGTTGCGGCGAAGGCTCCCCTGAGTGACCTCGCAGATGTCCTGCCCGTCGATCAGGATTGCTCCGTCTTGAATGTCGTAAAAGCGCAGCAGAAGGCTCACAAGCGTTGTCTTGCCAGCCCCAGACAGTCCAACCAGGCCGACCTTTTCGCCGGGCCGGACGGTGAGCGAAAGATTATTGATCACCGGCTTGCCAGACTTATAGGCGAAACCGACATCTTGGAACCGAATTTCGCCACGGTTGACTACAAGATCGGCCGCGCTCTGCCGATCAATAATGGTGGGCGGCGTGGTCATAACCGGCATCGCGTCCTTGATTGTCCCTATTGCCTGAAAGATCTGCTGGCCCATTTGCAGGAAAACAAAGATCTGGGTGGAGAGACGCTGCAGGATGTAGACTGCACCGACGAACTGACCGACGGAGAGGAACCCCTTGACCAGGCCGGAAAATCCGATCGATAGCATGCTCAGCCACAGGATCGTGTTGAGGATAACCACAGCGAGTTCGGACGTACGGTAGATGCGTTGTTCGCTCTGCTGCGTCTGTACGGACTTTTGGATGGTACGGCGGATCGCGCCTGCTTCGCTGTCTTCGGCGGCAAATTGCTTGATCATCTGCATGTTGGTGTAGAGATCGGTAATGGCACCGGCAACCAGGCTACGCTGCTTGGCGGTGCGACGGGAGCGCTCGGCAAAGGTGGGAACTGTTCTGACGGTATATGCGACGTTGAGCGCGATCCATATGACAACAGGCAGGGCAAGCTGCCAGGACAGAGCGCTAAGCAGGATGACGGAACCAACCATCTGCAACAAAAAGCGCGGGACGGTCTGGAAGGCGGCAATGATCTGCTGCTGTACGGCGGATGATACCTGCTGTAGCCGCGAGGCGACCTGCCCAGCAAATAGCTCATGGAAGAAAGCAAGATCCTGCCGCTCGACCGCTTTGTGGCCCTGCCACTGGATTGCCGCCGGCATGCCGATGCCAAGCGTATGTGACTGGAGCGTGTTGAGTAGGAACGAAGCGATTGGCATCGCCGGGAAGATCAAGAGCCCGAGAAAGGTCAGCAGTGGCCATTCATTCTCCAGGAATGCGGCCGCGCCCTGTTGCGTGACGCCATCCACGACAACCGACAGCCCCCAGACGATCGACAAATTGATCGCTTCCATCGCCATCGCGGAAAGTGCGAGTAGGATCAGGACACCGCGGAACATCGATATGAAATGTAGGAGAACCGCAACAGGCCCCGAAGAGGGAAGGGGCCGGTAGGGAATATCCAATGGACGGATCAAATTTTCAAACGGACGGTAGATCGTGTCTGAAATCGACATGGCTCGCTCCGGTTCTTTTGGATGGTACGGGCTCAGCTTCCCGGCATATGTCTACCTTCAAATGCGATCGAACTCGAACATGAGTAAAATTAGGATTTCTGCTGCAAAACGGATAGCTAGATCTCTTTGTGCAACTGCACACTTCTAAAATTGCCGTCTTCGAATTCAAAAGCTACGAAGCCGAGTTTCTGATAGAAGCCGGCAGCATCTGGAGCCGAGTGCACGAGAAGCTCGTTGACGCCGAGGGAAAGTGCCAGGCGTCCAAGAAGCGTCATAAGGGCTCTCCCGTGACCCCGATTTTGGAATTCAGGCGCTATCGCCACAAGACGCACAATTGCCCTTCCATCCGATTTCTGGTCGAGACGAACGGTGCCTATTGCCTGTCCATCAAGCTTGAAAATCAGAGACAGATTTTGCTCTTTGATCTCCTCCGCCTCATCAGGAATATAGTCGAAACGCCCCCTGGCCTCGAACAACACCGTCCGCCGTATCCTGTGATAGGCGGACTGGTCGGCAGCGCTTTCGACCAGAACCAGATCGTAGCTCCCCATGGGGGGCAATCGATCGAGCATTTCTCCCGAGCGAAGGTCAAGGCGCGCCCGCGCGAGCGCGATGTCGATCCAGAAAAACCGAAATAGAATGGGCGCGCCACCACCCGACGGCGTAGTCTCAAAATGGTGCCAGCGATCCGGGAGATCTTCTTCAAGCGGCAAATGAAAGTAGGTGCGGTGGAGATCGTGATGCACCCCGTCTCGCTCGAAGGGCCGATGGCTGTCTCCCAGCAGCCGAAACCCCGTTCGGCCCAACAGCCCGGTTTCTTCAGCGAATTCACGACGGGCGGCATCAATCACCTGCTCCCCGGCTTCGACTGTGCCCCCGGGCACTTGGATAGGAACTTCGGGAAAATCGGGTTCAGCGAACACCAAGAGACCGCGGGACGTGGTGCCGTAGACCAGGGCTTTCTCAATCAAAACGTTCCCTCCATGCAGCATCAGATTTAATCGTCTGAAAAGTCAGAAATTTGACGCCATCTGTAACAGCTTGTCTACGAACAATCTCCAGGGCGATTGGGCGGGCAGCATCAGCAAGGAAAAGCTGCCGCGAGGATAAAGTGGTCGCTGGGTATCGATCAAGCGTGGATTTGATTGGTCTTGCCCAACATCACACTCCACCAAAATGTCAAGATTTAACGAAACGTGAATCAGCCTGGACTAAGCAAGAAATTGAACCGATCTTGAAAGGACAATTGATGAGCAGACACGATTTTGATCCGGCTACTTCTATTCCTGATGGTAGGCAGGCTGCGAGAGAACGGCTTTTCGAACCGCTGGGATCTGGCCCATGGCGCGGCCATGTTGAGGGGGAAAAGCTGGGGACATCAGGTACCATCCTGACTTACGGCAATGACCGAATAGGTGAGGGGCCTCAACTCCACGTGCATCCGTACGATGAGATTTTCGTTGTATTAGAAGGCCGTGCTCGGTTTTTCGTGGGCGACACCGTGATCGATGCCGAAGCGGGCGACGTCGTCCTTGGGCCAAAGGGTGTGCCGCATCGATTTGAGAATCTTGGCCCTGGAAGGTTGCAGACGATCGATGTCCATTTGGCCCCTCGGTGGGTTCAGGCCGATGTTTGACGGCCACGCGACGGGGAGAGATACGCCTTTCGTAAAAGTCCAGAAGCACTCGTAAGACTTCATTTACCACGTTGACGCGCTCCCTAGAACTTTAGGGGTTTCCGTTCGTTTAGGCGGCTCGTAGTTTTGGGTGCGACATGCGGATACGCAGAGTTGAATGGCTAATGGCAGCCACAGAGGCCAGTAGCTGCCGACGGATGTTTGGCTTTGTCGTGATTGTCATGGCCAGTCCCAATTTCAACGCAAATGAGCGCAGAATGGCTGCTGCGCTCAAGTGTCGGCTCGACGAAGTTATTGAGTTACCGATCGCTCCGGCTTCTGAATTGAGCGAACTGCGCCAGGAATTTAGCGGACTTGTTGAGGCTGTCGCACAGACGATGGCGCGCGAACGAACGCGACAGTCAGCCGCGCGACGCCGGCGTCAAATAAGGCTTGCCGTGTTTTTCTCCGCGCGAAGCAGGTTTTTCCAGCAGGCAAGGCGGACGGTAATCCGCACCAGCAAGCGACCTTGCTCCCGGTAAGCGGGTTGCGATCAATGCGGGCAGATATAGAGATCGACGCTGATGGGCTTCGTCTAGATGGTATGATTCTAAACAGCACCGTCCTTCCAGTAACTTTAGACGCGGGTCGGCAAAGGAAATGCCCGTTCTGGCGGTGGCGTAAAGAGTTCCATATATAGGCGTTATGCAGCAACAGCTTGATTTTCAACAACTTGCGAACGCGATCGGCGGGATCGATAGTTTGTATCTGCTAAGGCGAAGACGCGGCAAGGCATTTTTACCCGAATTCATGCCGCCCACTTGCAGCGATAGCATTGCGCCTCAGGGCGGCCGTTCTGACATCTGCTGCATCTGCGAAAAGCAGTCCGAACGCGGTTCGTGGCCACACCGGCCGCATCGTCGTCTTGGTTACTGGCTGCTCAACATCATCTTTGATGTTTCGGGCGCACTGGCGTTCAGAATGGCAACGAAGTCCCTGAGCATCTGAACCCGGCGCGGACGGAAACTCTCCTCCGACATCTGGATGTCGGCGATGCGGAACTTGCGGAAATCCTCGCGCAGGCAACACCAGGCAAGCAACACCAGCGTCCTCTCCAGATAGACGATCGCCAGCGGCAGCACTTGCCGGTCGGTCCGTTGCTGCTCCGCGTCCACATAGCCTATCACCACGGCGCGTTCTTGCCAGCAAGCCTCGCGCAGAAGGCCGACATCGACGACCGGTGGATCGCGGCGCTCGAAGCGATAGACCTGGGAGGCGGCATGCAGTGCCTGGCGTTGTAGTCGGTCGGGCAGTGTTGCTGTAACTTTTGAAAGCACGGCACCTGCGGCCGCCGCGAGAGCAGTTTCACCCATATGCCGCACCTCGGCAAGGCCGAGCACCAGGGCTTCGATTTCAAGCCGTGTGAACGTCTGCGGCGGCAAGGCGATGTCTTCCGTCAGCCTGTAGCCGAAGCCGCGCTCGCCATCGATGACGGCACCCGCGGCGCGTAGGCTCTCGATGTCCCGATAGAGCGAACGCAATGATACGCCGGTCTCCTCGGCAAGGCGCGCGGCCGTCACCGGGGAGGGGAGAGTGCGAAGCGCCTGGAGCAGGCGGAACAGACGTTCACTACGAGCCATGACTTTGGAGGATAGATGAAGCCTACTGACGGAAACTGGCAGTTGGCGGACTGTACAAGATCCGCATTGCCAAACGCAACCAAGGATCCAGGCTATGCTGACGCTTTTTCACGCCCCCCGCTCACGCTCGACGCGTATCGTCACCCTGCTTCGCGAACTAGACGCCATCGATAAGGTCGCGATCGAGATCGTCGACATCACCCGCGGCGATGGCAGCGGTCGCAAAGATTCGAAGAACCCGCATCCGGAAGGCAAGGTGCCGCTGCTCGAGCATGACGGCGTCGTCATCTGGGAGAGCATCGCGATCATTCAGTACCTGACGGATCTCTTCCCGGAAAAGAAGATGGCGCCTGTTGCCGGCGATTCGCAGCGCGGTCGGTATCTCAGCTGGCTCGCCTGGTATGCCGGCGTGGTCGAACCTGTGCTGATCATGCAGGCAGCCGGGATCTCCCATCCTTTTGTGGACTTTACCTTCCGCAGCCCGGCGGAACTTGCGGCACGCCTCGAAACCGCGCTCAAGGATAGTCCCTATCTTATGGGAGAGCGATACACAGCTGTCGATCTGCTGCTGCATTCGCCCTTTGCTTGGTACCCTGCAGCAACGCCGGACAGCGACGTGGTCAAGGCCTGGATTGAGCGTTGCGGCGAGCGGCCATCGCTGCAATGGACCGCCGACTATGACGCCCGCACTGTGGTTGCGGCTTGATCGCTGGCACTGGCCGCTCCGACTGGGCGGCCACTTTCGCGTGAGATTGATCGCGCTAGTCACCCCCTTATGGCAAGTGGCCACGGGAGCATCGTGATTCTGGCCGAGATCTCAAGCGCCTAGCCAATCCGGACAAGGTGTCGTCGGTTCAGCTCCTTTCAAGGCGAAGGTACTCGAGCGACCCGTACTAGGTCCTGTTGACAAAGTGGATTCCCAAATTATCTGAAGTATGATTCAAGACTGCCTTTTAGGAGGCAGTTTTGGCTCGCGGCGACCTGACGGATATGGAATGGCGGATCATCGAGGGGCTGTTGCCCACCGAGCGTGGGAGGAAGTCTCGGCCTTCTCACGATAATCGACGATATCTGAACGGCATGCTGCATGTTCTTCGGGTAGGTTGCCCCTGGCGCGACATGCATGAGCGCTACGGAAAGTGGAATTCGGTGTATGTGCGTTTCCGCCGTTGGGCCGAACAAGGCGTTTG
>NZ_FMUD01000073.1:0-3688 GCF_900100825.1 Agrobacterium sp. DSM 25558
CCCCCACCCTTGCCCCCCCCACCCTTGCCCACAGCGCATCCCGCTCGCCAGCCAAGCCCGCGATCCGATCCAGATCCGGCTCCAGCCGCAACGTCCCCTCGAACAATGGTGCCAGCCACGCCGATAAACTCGCCGCCGTCCGGTTGATCAGCGGCAGTACCGTCAGCCGGTAAAACGCCCGGTTGGCCTCCTGATAATTCGCATAGGTATTGTCGCCGGGAATACCTAGCAGCATGGGCGGCACGCCCAGTGCCAGCGCAATGTCCCGCGCCGCGCCGTTCTTCGCCTCCATGAAGTCCATATCTTTCGGCGAAAGCCCCATGCTCTTCCAATCCAGCCCGCCTTCCAGCAAAAGCGGACGCCCGGCATTTACCGCCCCCGCATAGCCCTCCTCCAGTTCCCGCTTCAGCCGCTCATATTGCTCCGTGGAAAGATTGCCGCCCTCCTTGGGCTGATAGACCAGCGCGCCGGAGGGGCGGGCGGAATTGTCCAGCAGGCGCTTGTTCCAGATACTCGCCGCATTGTGCAGATCCAGCGCCGCCCCCGCCGCCGCCAGCGGTGAAAACCCGCAATGGTCGTCCAGCGGGTTGAACAGTTTCAGATGCAGCAGCCCCAACCCATCACGATCCGCCGCAATGCGCCGCGCCGCTCGCCCCTCGGCGCGGTAATCGAACGCCGCAGGCCAGCCATCCGCCCCCTCGATGATGCTGACGCGGTCAGGCCGCAACAGATGCAGCTCCCGCAACCGCTCGCCCACCATCAGCGGCTCGATATAGCCATTGCCAGAGAGCAGCAGATGTCCGTAAAGCGCCTCGAAAAAATCCGGCCCGCTCATCTGCCCATTAGGACGCGCCAGCAGCCGCAACAGCGCATGCTCGCCAATCTCGTCGTCACCCTCATACAGCAACCAGCTGACGGAAGCCGCGGCCTCCGCCACCATGCGCGCCGCACGATGCGCCACCGGGTTGCGCATAAAGCCTTCACGAGACAGCGCGCCATACCCCCGGCCAGACCAATGCGCCCGCCCCGCCTCCCCGGAAAGCACCAAAAACCCGCCCGCCGCCTTTTCTTCGCGCACGGGCTCACGCCCCACCGGGCGCCGCCACGGCAGATGACCAAAAAATCGCATGGAATGATCCTTGTTACTGAAACGAGGCCATAAACCTCTCGCCCGCGGCCCAGCCTGCCCGCGGCTTGAACATCATTATCAAATGAAAGTCAGTCGATATCCGGCTGCGTGGGGATCACGGCCTTCACGGTCGTCGCTCGAGATCGCCGCTCTTCACGCTTGGCGTCCAGACGAGACTGAACATCGTCAGGAAGTGCAGATCGAAGTGCTTTCCATTCCACACTCATCCCTGTCATCCCTCAAGCTCGCTTCTTTTCCGCCTCGGTCACATGCTGCCGCAAGACCCGGTTGATCTCCGTCTGATACCCGCATTTCTCGGCATGTTCCTTGAACCAGGCGAGAATATCCGCATCCAGCCGGATCGTCACCGGCTGTTTGATCGGGCGGTAAAGTGCGCCACGTTTGGCGTGCATCCAGTTTTCGGCAGGCGCTTCGGGTATGTCTGTCGTATCGATCTCGTCATCCGACATCCCTTCCAGCTTCGCCAGCTCTTCAAGCTGTTGTTCGTTAAATTTGCTGTTGCTCATAGCGCCTCCTTTCATGGGATGTCGCCTTGCGGGCTCCGATAATGCGCACGACAGCATCATCTTCACCGGCGGGATAGCTATGCACGACTACGAGGATCGCTACCGCACCCACCATTCCCAAGGCATGCCAACGTTGCTCGCCGTCTTCAAACCGGTCCGGCACGATGACATGCAATGGGTCGCTCCAGACTTCACGCGCCAGTTCGAATGAAACATGATGCTTCACCCGGTTTTTCTGCGCCTTAGCGTCATCCCACTCGAATTGCACGATAGCAAAAACCTACATTTTTGTACATACAAAACCTACAATCGACATACATCGACCTACAAGTAGGCTCACTCTACGAAATCGGCTCTTTCACCGCCCTATCACTATTAAAATCCGCCGCCACCCGCGTATCCCGCAACGGCTTCACCGTATTCGTGGAAAGCTCATAGGCCGGGTCAGCCTTGTAGGCCGCAAGCGCCGCCTCGTTCTCGAATTCACCATAGACGATGAAGTCCACCGAATTGCCCCACTGGTCCTTCTTCACGTTCTCGCCAATTTCCAGCTTCAGCGCGTGGCGAATGGCGGTCAGGCCGGAAAGGCCTTTGCGCACGGCATCACGGTTGGCCTCGGCTACGGTGAAGAAAACGATGTGGCGGATCATGAAAGCACCTGTCATGCAAAAATCTTGGGTGGAAACCGCCTATCACCCCACTGCTGGCTGTTCAATCCGGCTGGCCATCAAGGCGGTGTGAAAGCTGCGGCCATAGCCCGCCAGAAGAGCGGCGCGGTCGTTGCCGTTGATGATCTCTCTGGCACCCTCCCAGTCGGCACGCGAAGCATCGAAATACTGCGAAAGCCGCCTGCCGATGAAGCTGCCACGCAACATTCCCTCCACCAGAATGGCGGCGGAAACTTGCGGCTCCATCGCCCGCTCCGGCCGCGCCACGAGGTCGATGCCCGTTACCGCAGACATCGCCTCGTAATTGCGCCTATGCGTCAGTTGCACCAGACCACGCCCCAGCCAGCTTTTGCCCTCGGCATCGCGCCGCCAATAGGGCGTGCGCACCTGCCCCAGCCGCCCCGCCGCATAGGCCCGGTCCAGAATGCGGATCGCCGCCTCATCACTCGCCGCCAGCGTTTCGCGCACCGGCTGCATCGTTGCTGCCGTTTCGTGAAAGGCGGTTGCCAACATATAGGCCAGTTGCCTGGTGTCACCGCCGGGCGATCTTTCTTCGAATTCATCAAGCACCAATTCGGTGCCCTGCACCTGCTGGGCAGTCATCCGGCCCGGAAAGGGTGCCGTGCGAATCGTCGCAAAAAAACGTTGCCTGTCGAACATCGTCATCCCTCTGTGAATAAGCTTCTATAAAACCCCAGATTTTAATATGCGACTTTCTGCACCTAAATCGATTTAGAAAAATCCTAATCGATTTTATTTCATGCGAACCGTTTTAAGAGTAAAAATTGCCTTGAATTGCGGAACCTCTGGCCCCCTACTCTGTTTCACACCGCGCAATGCACTGCGCCAACCGAAGGAGGAATGCCATGACCGCGACGATCCCTCAGACCACCTATGACCGTCTCGAAAACGAATGGCGTCAGATGCGCGAAGTCAGCGCGCAGACGAAACCTTCGCAGACTCCGAAGAAGTAATCGGCAGGGCATCAAATGCCCCGCACTGGAATTTGAAATCGCCCGTGATAGGCCGTTATCGGTTTTCGCGGGCGTTTCTGTTTTTATCAGAGAAGCCATCCTCGAACTCCGTCATCCCGCACTTGTGTGGACGAAATGTGGTTTACTTGTTGCATTGACCGGGACGCGCATCCCGGTCAATGCAGGCAGGAGGCCGTATTTCCGCACCGGTTTGAAAGAGCCGACATCAAGCAAGGCCCTGCCTGCTCCCTTTGACCCCGAACGGTTGATCGGGCTTTCGCCCGCACCACAAGACTGGGAGCAAGGCCATGATACAGGAACTTACCGTTGTTGGTATCGACATTTCCAAAGCCCGCTTCGATGTCTGCGCGTATCCTGCGGGAAAGCACT
>NZ_FMUD01000002.1:0-243181 GCF_900100825.1 Agrobacterium sp. DSM 25558
TTGAAGACGCCGAGCCGGCTCCAGCGAATGAAACGATTATAGATGGTCTTATGCGGCCCGTATTCACGCGGCACGTCGCGCCACCGCAAACCATTGCGCAGGACGAAGATGATGCCGCTCAATACCAAGCGGTCATCGACACGCGGCACGCCATGTGACAGCGGGAAGAAAGGTTCGATCCGGCGCATCTGTGCATCCGACAAAAGCATCAGGTCACTCATGGCAGTGTCTCCTTTTGATCTTAGTGAATCAAAACAAGGGGCACATCGCAAGAGCTTTAATGGGTCCTGAGCCTAGTCTAGGCTGGTTTGGTCTCAAACATTATTGCCGTTACCCCTTGGCATTGGGATGCCTGCGGAGATAACCGGGGCGGGTGCTACTCCGAGTACAGCTCGCCGGAGGACGTGATGATCTGCCATTTGCCTTCGACGTTGCTCATCGAAAGAAGGCGGCTTTCGTCGGGGAGGACTGAGCCGATCTGGACGAGGAACATACCGGATTTGTCTTCTATCAGCGCACGACCGTTTGAGACGTGCAGAAGTTTGAAGCGTGTTCCGCCGGGGAAGGGTTGCGACTTTCCGTCACTGTTTGCGTTCTGGCCTTCTCCCGCAGTTTGGACGGTCGCGGTTGTCAGGGCATCGATATCCGGCTTGGCCACGTCGTTGCGGCCATCCGAGGTCAGACCCTCGTTGATGTGAGGCACCACAGCGGTTACGCCGCCACCGTCTTTTTGCGGCATGTTTTTCAAAGCTTCCCAACCGGAACCACTGATTCCGAATTTTTCGGGGTTGAAGAAAACGTACCATGGCAGTGCGGCGGCTGTTGCGGCGACGAAGATAAGGCCGCCGGTCAACAGACGGTCGAAATCTCTTATCGAACGCCTCTGCCGCGCATTGTTATCCGCTGTCGAATTTGTCTTTTGTTTCATGAATTTCATCATCATGCCCCCCGCCGCTGGATCGGTGCTGGCTGGTTGTTGCCCGGTGCGTTTCTCAATGCGTTCGCCAGTTCGGCATAGGCGTCGATGACGGTTCGGTCGCCGGGTGATTGCTTGAGCACGTCGTAGACGAACGGCACCTGTTTGACGGCCATGTCGAGTTCGGCATCCACGCCTGGGCGGTAGCCGCCGATCAGGCGCAGATCCTTGGTTTCTTCATAGTTGTGGATCAATGACTTGAGCCGTGAGACCAACTTCTGCTGGTCTGGCGTCCATGCCTTGTGAGACAGACGCGAAATCGAGGCGAGCGGGTTGATAGGCGGATATCGGCCCTCGTCCGCAAGTGAGCGGTCTAGAACGATATGGCCGTCGAGAATGCCGCGGGTCGAGTCGGCGATCGGGTCGTTGTGGTTGTCGCCGTCTACGAGAATGGAGATGATCGCGGTTACCGTTCCCGTTCCCTCCGCGCCAGGGCCTGCGCGTTCCAGCAATTTGGGCAGTTCGGTGAAAACAGAGGCGGGATATCCACGCGCAATCGGCGGCTCGCCGGCGGCAATCGCCACCTCGCGAATGGCATGGGCAAAGCGCGTGATACTGTCGGCGATGAAGAGGACATTTTCGCCCTTATCGCGAAAATGTTCCGCAATCGTCATGGCAACCATCGGTGCCATCTTACGCAGCATGGGGCTCTCGTCGCTGGTGGCAACAATGGCGATGGATTTCTGCATATTGTCACCGAGCGTGTCCTCGATGAATTCGCGCACTTCACGGCCACGTTCGCCAACCAAGGCGATGACGACCTTGTCGAAGGCATCGGCGCGGGCTAGCATCGAAAGCAGTGTCGATTTACCCACACCGGAACCGGCAAAAATGCCAAGGCGCTGGCCCAGGCACAGCGGTGTAAAGATATCGATGGCCTTCACGCCCGTACGAAAACCGGTGACGACACGGCTACGCGTCATCGAGGGTGGCGGCAGCGTGGTGATGGAGCGATCTTTCGGCCCCTTCAACAGAGGGCCCTTATTGTCGATCGGCTTGCACAGGGAGTTGATCGTGCGCCCGCACCAACTGTCGTCGGGCTGCACGCGAAACTCGCCTTCGCGCAGCACGATGTCGTTAACGCCGATTGGATCGCCCGGCTCGATGGCGCAGACATAGACCAGATCGGGCTCAACGCGGACGACTTCGCCAAGATGCAATCCCGTCGAGCTCTTGTGGACCACGAATTCGCCAAGGCGCACATGTTCGGAAAGACCGCTGACCGTGTAATGACCTGCTGCGATGGTTCTGACCCGACCGCCGCGGGACAGCGGCATGCCGGACGCAATCTGCGTCTCCATCATCTGGGCAAGCGCTTCCAGCTTGGAGAAGATGTTCGGCGGCTGTACTGGAGTTTGGGGAGGGGTCTCGATCTGGGTTTCCATTTACATCAAACGCCTTTTACTGCCCGCCGCCAAGGGTGCGGATGGCCTGTGAAAAGGAATCTTCGGTAGATTTCATCAGCGAAGAAATGCCTTCGAAAGCGCGGTTGACCTGGATGAGCTGCGTCATCTGACTGATGGCGTTGACGTTGGACTGCTCCACATAACCCTGAACGACGCCCACTGCGGACGTATCGACGACGGGTTGCGGTGCTTCCGAAAAGATCACGCCGCTGTTTTCGTAGCGGACAAAGCCTTTATTGGCGTTTGCGGTATAAAGGCCAAGCTGTGCGACCGTTGCGCCGTTCTGGAGAATGCGTCCATCGGAACCGACTGTCGGCTCACCTGCCGCCGGATTGAGTTGAATAGGTGCGCCGCCTGCATCCAGAACCGGATAACCCTGCGTCGATACCAGTTCACCCGTCACAGCCATGGAGAAACGACCGTCGCGCGTCATGACTTGGCCGGCGGGCGTGTTGATCGCAAACCAGCCGTCGCCCTTCACGGCAAAGTCGAATGAATTGCCCGTCCGGATCATTTCGCCGTTGCGAGTGGAAAGATAGTCGCTGCCTTGTGTGACGAAAGAGATGTCTGCCTTAAGATCGTTTCGCGTCTGGCTCATGATCTGATCGAACTTCACTTCCGTGCCGCGAAAGCCGACCGTGTTCATGTTGGCAATATTATCCGCAATGGTCGTGAGGCGACGTTCCAAAGCGATCTGGGAGGAAATGCCGACGTAAATGCCAGATTGCATGTGTGTCTCCTATGCGGAATTTTAGAGAGAAGGCGCGCACCGACGGCGCATAACCCTCTTATTCTCGCCGAAACTACGGATGCTTGCTTGTGCGAAGCTTTTGAGCGGCGGTGCCATGAGACGCGGGAAAACGCGGCGCGTATTGGCAGGCCTACACCATGCCGCCATTTCCAGACAAAGTCGGCTGCACCGGTTTGCAAGCCAGCCTCGCACAAGGCATGTCGCCTATCCCTGACATGCGAAATTGGCATCAGACGCGAGCTTCAGATGAACATTATTATCGGATTAGTGATTACTTTCGGCTGTATTATCGGCGGCTACATGGCGATGGGCGGCCATCTGGACGTGCTGTTTCAGCCATTCGAGCTTGTCATCATTGGCGGCGCGGGTATCGGCGGCTTTATCATGGCCAACCCGATGAAAGTCGTGAAAGACAGCGGTAAGGCGCTTGGCGAAGCATTCAAGTTCGCGGTGCCGAAAGAGCGTCACTATCTGGATGTGCTGGGCGTTCTCTATTCGTTGATGCGCGATCTGCGCACCAAGTCGCGCAACGAAATCGAAGCTCACATCGACAACCCGGAGGAATCCTCGATCTTTCAGACCGCACCATCGGTTTTGAAGAACAAGGAATTGACGTCCTTCATCTGCGATTATGTACGCCTCATCATCATCGGCAATGCTCGCAGCCATGAGATCGAAGCGTTGATGGACGAGGAAATCGACACCATCCTGCATGACAAGATGAAGCCTTACTACGCGATCACTGCTATGGGCGATTCGTTCCCTGCAATCGGCATCGTGGCCGCGGTTCTCGGCGTTATCAAAGCCATGGGCAAGATCAACGAATCGCCTGCGATTCTGGGCGGCCTCATTGGTGCGGCGCTTGTCGGCACCATGCTCGGCATCATCCTGTCCTACTCCATCTGTAACCCGCTGTCGTCGCAGATCAAGATCGTCCGCACCAAGCAGCACCGCCTCTACATCATCGTGAAGCAGACCTTGCTGGCCTACATGAACGGCTCGGTACCACAGGTCGCTCTCGAATATGGACGCAAGACCATTTCCAACTACGAGCGTCCGTCCATCGATGCCGTGGAACAGGAAATGATGAACCCGGGTGGCGACCAGAAGGCGGCTTGATGATGGCGAATGCTGCACAATCGAATGTAACGCCGATGGACCCCGCATTGCTGGCAAAGCTGACGGGTGGCCTGGGTGATGGCAAGAAAGTCGCCAAGATCGGTGCCGAAATCGGGCAGATCTATAGCAATTTTTTGCCGGATATCTTCCACAGCGAAACGGGCATCGCCATCGATGTGGACTATATCGGCTGTGAATCCGGCCTGATGACGGACCTCGTTCAGAAGTTGGGCAAGGACTTTGCCGTCGCCGACTGCTCGTTGCGTAACTGGGCTCCCCATTTTCTGCTGGGAACCGGCACGGCTTTCATCATGGCATTGATGGAACGCATGCTGGGCGCTGCACCCGACACGATCATGGAGCCTGAAATGCGGGCCTTGTCCCAGATCGAGCTCGATCTGGCGGCCTTGGTCATGGGGCGTATCGGCGAAGTGCTTCGCTCGTCGGTCAATGCGCCCGGCGGTTTCGAGCCGACCATCGATCCACCGTTCAACGGCAATGGCAAGACCATTTTCGAAGAGGCGATTTCCGCACAGTTCGGCATGCTGATCCGTCTCAAGATCGAAATCGGCAAGGTTGCTTCCGAAATTGCAATGGTCATTCCGCAGCGCACGCTGCTCAAGACGACCATCGTTGCGCCCAAGCCCTCGGCACAGGCGCTGAAGAAGCAGGAAGAATGGATGGAGATGATCTCCGAACAGGTGAAGCGTTCACAGGTGACGCTGGAAGCCAAGATACGGTTGCAGAGCTTGACGCTGAAAACGATCTCGCGGCTTGTGGCGGGGGATGTAATCCCTTTCCGCGATATTCGCCAGGACGACATCTGCGTCGAGGTCAGCGCCAATGGCGCAAACATGTACAACTGCGAGTTTGGTCGCGCAGGCGATAGATACACGGTTCGCGTAAAGAACAACGTCAGTACGGACGACGAAATTCTTAGACATTTGATGGGTTGAATGCCGGGCATGCCTCTTCGCAAGGCATGGGCAGCTTGACGCAAGTTTCAAAGGGAATAATTAGCGCATGGCTACGAAAAAGACACCAAAACCCGAAGATGATTTGATGGCTTCGCTTGATGATACAGGCGATCTGGACCAGGCAATCGGTGATCTGCGCGGTGTACTGAAAAGTGATTCGGAAGGATCGCTCTCAGACTTTGGCGATTTTGGCGACTTCGGTTCGGCAGCCGTTGAACCGGCGGGCGACGATCTTGCTGCGTTCGGTGGTGGAATGGACAGCTTCGGCATGTCGGATTTCGGCTCCAGCGCCGCTCCGCACTCCGCTTCGCCTTCACCACTGGGCAGTGGTCTGTCGGACAACCTCGATCTGATCATGGAGATTCCGATCGATGTCCAGATCGTTCTGGGAACCAGCCGCATGCTGGTATCTGGATTGATGGGACTTGAGGAAGGTGCGACGATTGCTCTCGAGCGTAAGATTGGCGAGCCTGTGGAAATCATGGTGAATGGCCGCTGCATCGCACGCGGCGAAATCACCGTATTGGAAGAAGATGATACGCGCTTCGGCGTGAAGCTGATCGAAGTAATGAGCACTAAGAAAGCCTAATCCCTGTGGGGACGGAGAGGAAAGACCATGATGGACTTTGAGGATTTCGGTAACCCTTTAGCAGGGAAACCGTTGTCTCAGGCTGATAAGGCCGCCGCCGTACTGCTGGCGATGGGCAAAGGTGTGGCTGGAAAACTGCTCAAGTTTTTCACTCAGGCTGAATTGCAGACCATCATCAATTCGGCTCAGACGCTGCGGGTTATTCCTCCCGATGAACTCGCAGTGATCGTAGCGGAATTCGAAGACCTGTTTACCGAAGGCACGGGCTTGATGGACAACGCCAAGGCCATCGAAAGCATTCTTGAAGAAGGCCTGACACCTGAAGAGGTCGACGGTCTCCTCGGTCGCCGAGCTGCATTCCAGGCTTACGAAACCTCGATCTGGGATCAGCTTCAGGATGCCGACCCACAGATCATCGGCAAGTTTCTGGTGCGCGAGCATCCCCAGACCATCGCCTACATCCTCTCCATGTTGCCATCCTCCTTTGGTGCCAAGGTGCTTCTGACCATTCCGGACGAACAGCGCGCCGACATCATGAACCGCACCGTCAACATGAAGGAAGTCAGCCCGGCTGCCGCGCAGATCATCGAAAAGCGCGTTCTGGCGCTGATTGCCGAACTCGAGGCCGAACGCAATGCTGCAGGCTCGGCGAAGGTTGCCGACCTGATGAACGAACTCGAAAAGCCGCAGGTCGATACCCTGCTCAGCTCTCTCGAAACGCTCAGCAAGGAATCTGCAAACAAGGTCAAGCCGAAGATTTTCCTGTTCGAAGATCTCATGGCCATGCCCCAGCGCAGCCGCGTTTCCCTGCTCAACGACGTCTCGGCAGACATTCTCACCATGGCGCTTCGCGGTGCCACGAACGAGATCAAGGAATGTGTGCTGTCCAGCATCAGTCCACGCCAGCGCCGCATGATCGAGTCCGATCTTGCTGTGCCGATGGCATCGCTCAACACCCGCGAAGTGGCGATTGCTCGCCGCGCCGTTGCGCAGGAAGCCATTCGTCTGGCCAATTCCGGCCAGATATTGTTGAAGGAAGCCGTGACAGACGGTCAGTCCGCCGCCGCCTGACGCGACGGCGCTTGATAAAGCCTGTGTGTGGCAAGCCCCGGTGGCTTGCGGGCCACGGCTGACGCCTATACCCTGACACTAACGGCCTGCCGATTCCGGCGGGCCTTTTTTGTTCAGGGGACGTGTCTTGTCAGACGGTGAAGACAAAGACAGTAAAACAGAAGAACCCACAGAGAAAAAACTTCGCGACGCGGAGGAGAAGGGAAACGTTCCTTCATCCCATGAAGCGTCCCTGTTTACCTCCATGCTTGCATTCTATCTGTATCTCGTCTTCTTCGTCCCCGATGGCGTCAAAAGACTGGGTGAAACACTCGAAGATATCATTGAACGCCCCGAGCAGTGGAGGATGAACACTGCAGCGGATATGGTGTCGCTGGGGCTTCATCTTGCCAAGGAAATGGGTGCGTTTCTGTTGCCCGCTGCCGTTCTGTTCATCGTTTTTGGCTTAGGGCAGTCCTTTGCGCAGAACCTGCCGCAATTCGTTCTCGACAGGATCATGCCGAAGGCGTCCAGAATATCGCCCGTCGGCGGCTTTACCCGAATTTACAGTGTGGATGGCCTCGTCAACTTCGGAAAATCGCTTTTCAAGGTCGTCATCGTCGCGATCATCATGGTCATCGTCCTGAAGAATGACTATTACCGCCTCCTGAATTCTCTGATCACCGATCCGCATAGCATCATGTCGACGGGATATGAGATATTGAAGAAGATGGTGACCGTCGTTCTTTTCTCGACGGGCATTCTGGCCGTAGCCGATTACTTCTGGGCCAATCACCGCTGGCACAGCCAGCAAAAGATGACCAAGCAGGAAGTGAAGGACGAGTACAAGCAATCCCAGGGCGACCCTGTGGTGAAAGCGCGCCAGCGTTCCATCGCACGCGATCGCGCGCGCCGCAGAATGATGGACGGCGTGCCAAGAGCGACCCTCGTCATCACCAACCCGACCCACTATGCGATTGCGTTGCGATACGTCAAAGAGGAAAGCGATGCGCCGATCATTGTCGCCAAGGGACAGGATTTGATCGCTCTGAGAATCAGAGAGATTGCTAAGGAAAACGGAATCCCGATTTTTGAAGACCCACCGCTTGCCCGCTCCATGTTTGCGCAAGTCTCGGTGGATAGTGTCATCCCGTCAGTATTTTATAAGGCCGTTGCGGAACTGATTCATAAGGTTTACGCGGCGCGCCAAAACAAAAGACGGGTAAACTGATCAATATGAAAAAGTGCTCATATTCGGCTGAAAGAGAAGAAATTTTGGCTCGTGCAATCGGCCCTGTGGCTGCCGAGCTTCGTTTGATCGATGCGGGAGATCTGATCTCTCTTCTAAAGTTCGAATATTATAGCAGCCTGGCGGATCTGGTGGATTCGGCGGCTGAACTCTACTTCCATCCAGGAACGGTCTATTTTGGAATCGGCGGCGATTACAAGCTGGACTGGGATACCTATCCATCCATCACGCTGGATCTGGAAATCAAGCCGAAAGGCGTGACCATCTATGCGCAGTTGATGCTGGAAAAAGACCGTGCCGGCATCAACATCAACTACATCAACTTCCAGAACCCTTCGAGTGATCCGAACGAGAACACGGCATTTCTGGCAGACAGTTTGCGCCATGCCTCGTTCTATCTGAACAGGGATGTGGCGACGAGCAACGCAACGCACTAAAGCGCTCCGCTATACGTCTTGAAACATGTAATCCTTGCCACCGATGATCCTGTTGATCGTCGGTGGCAAAGTGTTTCTATCAGAGGTTTTTACCGAGAATATAGCTCGACAATCTGTCCGCCGCGTCTTCGATCTGTACCGGATTGCGCAGGAAGCAGGCGCGCAGGAAAAGCTCTCCGCCAGCACCGAAGGCTTTGCCGGGTGCAAGACCGACACCGACCTTGTCGACGATGTCGAAGGCCGCCGCACGGCTGTCCGTGACGCCGTCTATCTTCAGAAAGGCGTAGAGCGCGCCATCCGGCTTCAACGTTTCGACGCGATTGGTGGCAATCAACGCATCGCAGAGAATGTCTCGCGATTTGGCGGCGCGGGCGAAGTTCTGCTTGATGAAATCATCACCATGATCGAGCGCGGCGATGGCTCCGCGCTGCATGAACTGCGCAACACCTGACGTGGAATACTGGATGAGGTTTTCGATGATCTGACCGATTTCCGGCGGTGCCACCAGCCAACCCACCCGCCAGCCGGTCATGGACCAGTTCTTGGAGAAGGAATTGGCGAAAATGATGCGGTCACCGTCTTCCATGATGTCGAGGAAGGATGGCGCGCGCGTTTCGGCGTAGTGATAGAGCGCGTAAATCTCATCTGCGATGATCCACAGACCATGGCGACGGGCAAGCGCCAGAATATCACGCAGATTATCATGCGTTGCCGTCCAGCCCGTGGGGTTGGAAGGTGTGTTGATGAACAGCGCCTTGGTCTTGGGCGTGATCGCCTGTTCCAGTTTGGCGATGTCGATGTCCCATTTGCCATTGGTAAAATCGATGCCGACTGGCACGGCTTTGGCACCTGCGACACCAATGGCTGCGACGATGTTCGGCCATGTCGGGGTGAGATAAACCAGTTCATCGCCGGGGGAGGTGAGTGCCTGCACGGCGAGGACAATCGCCTGCATGCCCGAGCCCGTGACATAAAAATGGTCTGACGACAGATTGGCCGCGAAATGACGCTGGTAATAGCGGCTCATCGCTTCGCGCAATTCCGGAATGCCGCGCTGCCACGTATAGAAGGTTTCCCCGCCCGTCAGCGCATCGGCTGCTGCCTGTGCGATGAAGGCTGGCGTGGGCAAATCGCCTTCGCCGACCCACAACGGCAGGAGATTTTCGCGCGCGTGGGCGTATTTCTTGACTTCGACGATACCGCTTTCCGGCGTTGCCAAAGAGCGGGCACTTAGACTTTGCAGAACCGACATGAAAAAAGGCACTCCAGTGTGAGTGCCTTCTTAGCGCATGAAAAGCCTGCTGTGCATGATATTCCGTGAAGAGATCACGGATTTTTCTGATGGATCAGACGCGATCGGTACCGGCAGTTTTCAACAGGTCGCGGATTTCCATGAGCAGCCGTACATCTTCCGGCGGCGGTGCGGGCTCTTTCTTTTCCTCGACCTTCTGACGCTCGACCGACGAACGCAGCTTGTTCACGCCCTTGACCATCAGAAAGATGATCCAGGCGAGGATAACGAAGTTGATGACGACGGTGAGGAAGTTACCATAGGCGAAAACCGCGCCTTGTTCCCGTGCCGCCGCAAGCGAAACGGCCGTCACTTTTGAACTCAGCGGCAGGAAGTAGTTTGCGAAATCGAAGCCACCGAAGACGGCACCGACAATTGGCATAATTAGATCATTGACCACGGAATCGACGATCTTGCTGAAGGCCGCGCCGATGATGACACCCACGGCCAGGTCCATGACA
Organism: Agrobacterium sp. DSM 25558; assembly: GCF_900100825.1. Classification (NCBI taxonomy): domain Bacteria; kingdom Pseudomonadati; phylum Pseudomonadota; class Alphaproteobacteria; order Hyphomicrobiales; family Rhizobiaceae; genus Agrobacterium; species Agrobacterium sp. DSM 25558. Next base: position 10,307 of record NZ_FMUD01000002.1, read on the forward strand.
TTGCCGCGGGCGATAAAAGTTTTAAACTCGTTGAGCATTCCAGACGTCCCTCTTTGAAGCCCTCTCTCAGCCGATGCGTAGCGCACGGCAGACACACGATAACATTCAATTTTCGAATGTGCAGATATACGAAGCAAAAAGCCGATTGGTTCCACTATCTTAAACTTTATGCCAAGTCCCGGCCAATTCTCATTCTCTTCGAACTATCCTATGCTTGGTCAAGAGGATGGTGGGAGAGAAGAGCCAAGTGCTTCCTGGGTGGGTCATATTCGGATCGGCATTCGCCTATATTCTGCTGCTCTTTGCAGTGGCAAGTTATGGCGACCGCAAGAGCCGCCGCAAAACGCCATCCAACAGAGGCAGGCCCATCGTCTATGCGCTGAGCCTTGCGATCTACTGTACCTCATGGACCTATTTTGGCGGTGTCGGTCTGGCATCCGAACGCGGGCTGGAATTCCTCGGCATCTATACCGGTCCCATTCTCGCCTTCACGCTGGGAATGCCGATCCTGCGGCGGATCGTGGAATTGGCCAAAGCCGAAAAGCTGACATCGGTCGCCGATTTCATCGCAGCGCGTTATGGCAAGAACCCGACGGTTGCGACGCTGGTGTCGATCATCGCGCTTGTCGGTGCGATCCCTTATATTGCGCTTCAGCTCAAGGCCGTCTCCAATTCCGTTGCGGCCATGGTGGACCCGAGCGATTACGGGATCGGCAGCGGTAATCTCTATTTCCTTGATCTGCCTCTACTGGTGACGGTGGTCATGGCGGGCTTTGCCGTCATATTCGGAACCCGCCACACGGACGCGACCGAGCATCAGGACGGGTTGATCCTCGCCATCTCCATGGAATCGGTGGTGAAGCTGGTCGCCATCTGTACGGCAGGTGTCTATGTCGTGTTCTTCCTGTTCGATGGCCCGTCGCAGCTCTGGCGGCTGGCCTCCGAGAACAGCCAGGTCATGCAGGCCATGTCCTACCAGACGCCGATCAGCCGCTGGATCGTGCTGACGCTGCTCTCGGCCTTTGCGATCATCCTGCTGCCGCGCCAGTTTCATGTGACTGTGGTGGAAAACCGCACACCGAATGAACTGCGCATGGCGGGGCTGCTGTTTCCGCTGTATCTCATCGCCATCAACATCTTCGTCTTGCCCATTGCCATTGCAGGTCTGTTGACGCTTGGCGGTACCGGCGATGCGGACCTTTATGTGCTGCAATTGCCGTTGGTCAACCAGATGCCAGTGGTGTCACTCATCACCTTCATCGGTGGCTTTTCGGCTGCAACGGCCATGGTCATCGTCGCCTCTGTCGCGCTGTCGATCATGGTATCGAACGACATTTTGATGCCGATTTTTCTGCGACAGAAACTGTTGAACCGTTCCTCGCATCGCGATGATTTTGCCAAGACGCTGCTCAACATCCGGCGCATTGCCATTTTTGCGGTTCTGCTTCTGGGATATGCCTATTACCGGGCGGCGGATAGTGCATCTGGCCTCGCCTCCATCGGGCTGCTGGCCTTTGCGGCGATCGCACAAATGGCACCATCGCTTTTGGGTGGGCTGATCTGGCGGCGGGCCAATGCACGGGGTGCGATAGCAGGGCTAAGTTCCGGCTTCATCATCTGGGGCTATCTGCTGTTTCTGCCGAGCCTCGGCGGACCGGACAATTCCCATATCGCCGCAACGATCCTGAGTTTCCTGTTGCCTGGCACGACGCTGTTCAGCGGCCCGGGAGCCGATCCGCTGGTCAATGCGGTCACGCTCAGTCTCCTGGTCAACTGCGCGGCCTTCGTACTGGGCTCGCTGTCGCGCAATCCGCGACCGGTGGAACGCATCCAGTCCGGCATCTTCGTCAAGCGCCACTCGAAATCGCAATTCGCCACCCGTGGCTGGAAAACGCGCGTCAGCGTCGGCGATCTGAAAACGGCAGTTGCCCGCTATCTCGGCGAAGAGCGGATGTTGCGCTCGCTTTCGGCCTACGAAAAAACCGCAGGCCGAAAGCTGGAGGACGATCAGCCAGCGGATATGGCGCTGATCCATTTCTCGGAGCAATTGCTGGGCAGCGCCATCGGCTCCTCATCGGCGCGGCTGGTTTTGTCGCTGATCCTGCAGAAGGCGGAGGACACCAGTGCCGATACGGTCTGGCTGCTGGACCAGGCAAGCGAAGCGCTGCAATACAACCAGGACATGCTGCAAACGGCCTTGGCGCAGATGGATCAGGGCATCGCGGTTTTCGACAGCTCCCAGCAGCTGACCATCTGGAACCGCCGCTTCCGCACCCTGCTCGATCTGCCCGAACAGTTCGGCCGGGTGGGGCTGCCGCTGAACGAGATCGTGGCTATGCTGGAGGAGCGCGGTGACATTCCGCTGGGTCAGCGGGCGCAAACCATCGACTTATTTCTGACGATGGACATGCCGTTTTCGTTGGTGCTGGCGGGTGGCGCGCGCATCATCGAAGTGCGCTCCAATGCCATGCCGGACAAGGGAATCGTTGCGACCTTCACCGATATTACCCAGCGCGTTGCCAGCGACAAGGCGCTGAAGCAGGCCAATGAAACGCTGGAGCAGCGCGTGGAAGAGCGCACCGGCGAGTTGACCCGCGTCAACCACGAACTGGCCGAAGCGCGTGCCGCAGCCGACGAAGCCAACATCGGAAAGACCCGTTTTTTTGCCGCCGCAGGCCATGATATTCTTCAGCCCTTGAACGCCGCCCGGCTGTACTCCTCAGCGCTTGTGGAGAGAATGGGCGCGTCGGATAACCGCTCTCTGGTGCAGAACATCGATTCCGCACTGGAATCGGTCGAGACAATTCTGGGCGCGGTGCTCGATATTTCCCGGCTCGATACCGGCTCCATGAAGCCGCGTATGGCGTCGGTTTCGCTCAATGATCTGTTCAAGCGGATCGAGACGGATTTCGCCCCGATGGCGCGGGAGAGGAACCTGGAACTCATCGTCATGCCGACAACGCTGACGGTAAAGTCGGACATCAATCTGCTGCGACGGCTGGTTCAGAACCTCGTGTCTAATGCCATCAAATATACCATCTCCGGCAAGGTGATCGTCGGCGTCAGGCGTCGCGGTAAGGAAGCGGTCATTCAGGTCACCGATTCCGGCATCGGCATCCCATCCTCCAAGTTCCGCACGATCTTCAAGGAGTTCGCGCGGTTGGACGAGGGAGCGAAGACGGCGGCAGGGTTGGGGTTGGGCTTGTCCATCGTGGACAGGCTCTCTCGAATTCTGCACCACCCCGTTCACCTGTCATCCACTCAGGGCAGGGGAACGACGTTCCGTGTCCATCTGCCCCGCGAGGTGGCGCATGGCCGCGCAGCCAAGGCGGTGGAACGCAGCACGCCGCAGCCCATCGCCAATCAAATGCACGGCTTTCATATTCTCTGTATCGATAACGAGCCCAGGATATTGGAAGGCATGGCGCTGCTGATGTCCGGCTGGGGCTGCGAGGTCAGTCAGGCAGCATCCCTTGCCGCTATCGATCACATGCTGGAAGCGCAAGCCGCCGCGCCGGATATGATCGTTGCCGATTATCATCTCGATGATGGCGACGGCATCGATGCCGTTCTGCGCCTGAGGCGCTTTTACAAACGGGAAATTCCGGCGCTTCTTATCACCGCAGATCGGACGCCGGAGGTTCGGGCGCAGGCGGAAAAGGAAGCCATCGCCGTTCAGCACAAGCCTGTGCGGCCAGCGGCGTTGCGCGCCTATATCAACCAGGTTTTCAGCGTTACACGTGCGGCTGCAGAATAGTGGGCTTGGCGCAAAGTATTTGTGACTGAACGGAAAATGGCCGCCCGATGTCGATCGAGCGGCCATTCTGTTTGGTTCGGGATAGGCGATTGGTCTCAAGCAGCGCGGCTGTAGCGTTCCTGCTGCTGACCGTTCTGGCCGATCTGGAAGCGTTGCACCAGGCCAAGCAGGGCCTCGACTTCTTCTGACAGCATTTGGGTTGCAGCACTGGATTCTTCCGCCATGGCCGCATTCTGCTGGGTCATCTGGTCCATCTGGTTGACGGAGCCGTTGACTTCTTGCAGCGCAGACGCCTGGTCGGCCGTTGCCGTCGCAATGGTCTCGACATGCTGGCTGACGACAACGATCTGCGTGCTGATGTCGGAGAGAACCTGTCCGGCTTCCTGCACCAGAAGCGCACCCGTGCCGACCTCGTTGGTGGACTGGTTGATCAGCGTCTTGATTTCGCGCGCGGCATCTGCCGAGCGCTGGGCAAGCTCACGTACTTCCTGTGCGACAACCGCAAAGCCCTTGCCCGCTTCGCCGGCGCGCGCAGCTTCGATGCCAGCGTTCAGTGCCAGAAGATTGGTCTGGAAAGCGATATCGTCGATAGTCTCGATGATCTGTTCGATCTTCTTGGAAGCATCTTCGATCCGGCCCATCGCGTCGATGGCGTTCTTGACGACGGTGCCAGAGCTGTCAGCGCTCTTCTGGGTGATGCGAACGGCTTGATTGGCTTCACGGGCGCGGTCGGCAGAGGATTTCACGGTCACGGTGATTTCCTCGACCGCGGCGGCTGTCTGCTCAAGCGAAGCGGCCTGGGATTCCGTACGGCGCGACAGGTCGTTTGAGGACTCGCGCATTTCCATGCCGTTGTGCTGAATGACCAGCGTTCTCTCGCGAATTTGCGCTAATACGTCTTTCAGGTTGGCAAGCGAGTTGTTAAAATCAGAACGCAGCTGTTCGAGGCGACCGGAGAACGGTGTATCGATGGTCTGTGTCAGGTCACCCTGCGAAAGACGCGCCAGACCACCAGCAAGCTGGTTGACGGCAAAATCGATCTGACGATCCGTTTCGCGCTTCTCGGCATCGTTGCGACCACGCTCTGCTTCCGCTTCTGCACGTTCTTCAACGCTGCGTCCTTCGATGACGAGTTTCTCGTGCGCATTGTCGCGGAAGACTTCAAGCGCGCGGGCGATGTTGCCGAATTCGTTCTTGCGCTGCGTATAGGGGATTTCTGTTTCCAGCTTGCCTTCAGACAGGGATTTCACTGCCGTTGTCAGCAGACCGAGAGGGCGTAGCGCGCGGTTGATAAGAAAATACCCAAGGAAACCGAACACCAGCATGACGCCGAGGCCGCACCACAGGACGATGTTGCCCAAGCCATTGATGTGCGACTGATAGACTGTCATCGGGACGCCGACGAAGAGAATACCGACGGCCGCGCCCGTCTTGGACAGCACAGGGACGTAACCTGTCATATAATCCGTACCGAAAAGCTTTGCCTCGCCGAAATAGGACTCGCCCTTTTGTATTTTCGCATAGGCGGGATGATCGAGTGCAAGCTTGGTGCCGACGGCGCGTTCGCCTTTTTCATTCTTAACATTGGTAGAGATGCGCAGGTAATCAGTACCCTGTGTCTGGAACACAGTAGCAACGCCACCATTTGCCAGACCCGTGCGGTCGACCAGATCAAAATCAAGCAATGTACCAATGCTTGGTCTGCTGACGGATTTTAGATCGCCATTTTCCATAGCAACCGTCGCACCGCCAACCTTCATCTCGTACAGAATAGCCATGCTTCGAACAGCGCGATGGGTATCGAGGATCGCGCTTTCCATAACGTCTTCCTTCAACCGAAGATAGGTTGTTGTACCAACGGCAAAAATACCTAGAAAAATGAGCGCGATCGTCAGACAAACCATCTGGACGACTATCGATCTCTTAAAGAAACTCGTCATCACATACCCCGAGAACTACTGAATTTTGCCACAATGCGGGAAAACTGTTAAAATTCAGGGAATATTTTAAGAGGTAAGTACCCGATACTATTGGGCTTTTCTATTGGTTTTATGGACGTCAAGTATAGGAAATCATTATCGTATTAGAAATATATCTCTTCTGCGGCTGAAAAACTTGTTTTACAGCCTGTCACATTTTTGCACTTTTAGGTGCCTGCCTGGGTCGATACACGCATTTTTCCTATGGCAGATCAGAGGCTTTGGCGGCTGTTGGGGTTCTGTTCGGCGCGGTCGCGGTACAGCGCCGCCCGACCCAGCAGCATCAGGGAGACCGGGGTGGTGACTGTCATGAAGATGCCGATGAAAATTTCGTGGAACACCGGGCGCTCGCCCGAGACCGAGAAATAGATGATGGAGGCCATGACGATGCCGCCTGTTCCCCAGCTGGTGCCGAGCGTAGGCGCGTGGAGACGCTCATAGAAACTTTGCAGCCTTGCAAAGCCTATGGTGCCGATGAGCGCCAGTGATGAGCCCAACAGAACGAAGAATGCCACGAGGATGGCAGCCCACAACGGAAATTCGGCGGCATTGCTCATTCGATAACCTCCCCACGCATCATGAATTTTGAAAGGGCAACGGTCGAAACGAAGCCCAATATGGAAATCAACAGCGATGCCACGAAATAGACGTCGTTACCGGTGCGAAGCCCAAATGTCAGAACCAGCAGCATGGCATTGACGTAAAGCGTGTCGGCACCCAGCACGCGGTCTTGCGCGCGTGGGCCGATGGCAATGCGATAAACCGAAATCGCCATGGCGATTGCGAGGAAAAGCTGGGCGATTGAAAACGACCAGAAAAGGATGACCGAACTCATTCGAAGATCTCCATCAGTATTTTTTCATAGCGGCCTTTGATGAGACTTTGCCAATGCTGTTCTTCCATCTCATCCAGCACGTGGATGAGCAGCGTGCCCTGCGATGAATTATATTCCAGCCACGCGCTACCCGGAGTCGCGGTCAGCACAATCGCCAGAAAGGCCAGCCCCATGGGGTCGCGAATGTCGAGCGGAACCGTCACGAAACCCGATTTGGTTCTACGACCGCGCTGAAACAGGATGATCGACGCGACCGCGATGTTCGAGCGCACGATGTCGTAGATCACGATGGCGATCAGCTTGAATACGAGATGCCAGTTGCGGATCCGTGGTTTCGGCGGACGCAGGGAGGCCATTGCCCAAGACGCGATCATCGCCACCACCGTTCCCAGCAACAAATGCCCAGGCGAAAAACTGTTGATCGTCATCCAGAATATTGCCAGCGATATCGTCAGCAACGGATAGGGGAGTATGCTGCCAATCATGGTGCTGCCTCCGAACCGTTGTCAGCGCGAGGTGCTGTCATCACGCCCTGAATATAGCTTTCGGGCAGGCCGCCAATGCGGGCCGTCTCCTGCATGTAACGCATGATCGGGCCTGCAGCGATGGTCATGCCAAGCGTCATCGCCAATAGAAGCAGGATCGGAGCGATTTCTATCACCAGCACGCGCGGCACTGTTCCTTCGAGCGAACCCCAGAACGTTCGAATTCCGGCGCGTGTCATGGAAATCAACGAAGCGAGACCAGAGAACACGATCAGGAAGACGAGCCACCAGGACAGCGTGGAGATGCTGTCATTGGCCCCAAGCCCGGATGGGTTGAGAATGGCCGAGAGCATGGAGAACTTGGCAATAAAGCCGGACAGTGGAGGCAACCCGGCAAGCAGGATGCCGCAAGCGGCGAAACATACGCCGAGGACGGCCATCGTGCCGGGCATCGTGACGCCAACCTCGTCTTCGGCCTCATCCTCCTCGCCATCGCCATAGGCTTCCATGGTGACCGCGAGAACGTTGGCACCGGCATCCTGACCGCGCTCCACAAGCTCGATCAGCAGGAAGAAAGCGCTGATCGTCAGTGTGGAGGAGACCAGATAGTAGAGCGCGCCTGCAGCGACGGTTGCGTTGCCAGTGCCCATGGCTGCCAGAAGCGTACCGGATGAAACGAGAACGGAAAATCCGGCCAGACGCCCAAGCGCCTGTGATGCGAGAACGCCAATGGTGCCGAACACGATAGTGGCGATACCACCCACCAGAAGCGCGTCATGGCCGAAGCCGGCAGATGCCCCTGCCGTCTCGCCGAACAGCAGGAAGGACAGGCGGGCGATGACGTAAATGCCGACCTTGCTCATGATGGCGAAGATGGCAGCAACGGGTGCCGATGCTGCACTGTAAGCGGATGGCAGCCAGAAGTTCAGCGGCCACATGCCCGCCTTGACGAGAAACGCAACACCCAGCACCGCAGCACCGGTTTCCAGCAGCATGCGCTGGTCCGGGTTGAGCCCGGCAATGCGCTGTGCCAGATCGCCCATATTGAGCGTACCCGTGACACCGTAGATCAGGCTGACGCCGATGAGGAAGAACAGCGCGGCGACGAGATTAATCGCGATATAGTGCAGGCCGGCCTTGACGCGCAACTGCCCCGAACCGTGCAGCAGCAGGCCGTAGGATGCGGCCAGCATGACCTCGAAGAACACGAAGAGATTGAACAGATCGCCCGTCAGAAATGCGCCATTGACGCCCATCAGCATCAGGTGGAACAGCGAATGGAAATGCGCCCCGGCCTTGTGCCATTTTGCCAGTGAGTAGATGAGCGACGGTATGGCGAGCAAGGCCACGAGCAGGACCATCAACCCCGACAGGCGGTCTGCGACCAGAACGATGCCGAAGGGAGCGGGCCAGTTGCCGAGCAGATAGACGCCGGTGGAAATGACCGCTGCGACTTCCGTATTGACCGTGGAATTCACTTCCAGGAACAGAGCGATTGCCACGGCAAGCGAAACGAAGGTTGCGATGACGCTGACCACGGCCTTGGTATTGCGCTTGCGCTCGTCGATAAACAGCAGAATGGCACCGGCAATCAGCGGCACCAGAATGGGTGCGACCACGATGTGAGCAGGGAAGAAGTTCAATTTCTCTCCCTCCCGTCCACGTGGTCAGTGCCGGTCAGGCCGCGCGCCGCCAGCAGAACGACGAGAAAGAGCGCTGTCGTTGCAAAGCCGATGACGATGGCCGTCAACACCAGCGCCTGCGGCACGGGGTCCGTTAGGGTCGAGGTAATGACCCCATCCAGCAGCAAGGGTGGTGCATTCGTCTTGATACCGCCGACGCCGAAGATGAAGAGATTGACGGCGTAGGACAGAAGCGAAAGGCCGATAATGACCTGATAGGTACGCGGGCGAAGGATCAGCCACACGCCGGATCCCGTCATGACCCCGATACCGATGGCAAGAATAAGCTCCATTACACCTCCTCCGCTTTTGCGGCGTCGGGCGTACGTACCTTGTAATTACGCAGCGATTGGTGCGCCAATGCTATCAGAATAAGAACGGTTGCGCCGACAACCAGCGAGAAGACGCCGAGGTCGAACAGCAAGGCCGTCGCCGTTGGCATTTTCCCGATATAGGGGATGTCGGTATACTGGAAATAGGATGTGAGGAACGGGTAGCCGAAGGCCCAAGACCCCATGCCTGTCGCCGCTGCCATCAACAGTCCGAAACCCATCCAGCGAAGCGGTAGAATGCGGATGCGGTCTTCCGCCCAGCGTGTGCCACCGGCCAGATATTGCAGCAGGAACGCCACTGCCATGGTGATACCGGCGGAGAAACCGCCACCGGGAAGATCATGCCCACGCATGAACAGGAAGATCGAGAACGTAACGATAACCGGGAACATCCACTGCATGATGACGGATGGTACCAGAAGGTAGTCTCGCACCGTCTCGCCTTTGCTCCGCTCCGGGCTGTCGGAATCGAATGCGTTCTGGATCAACTGTTGTTCCGGCAGGCCAATGCTTTCCTGCGCCGGGCGGAAACGGCGAAGTAGGGCAAAGACAGTGAGGCCGACGATGGCAAGCACCGCGATTTCCCCCATCGTGTCGAAGCCGCGGAAGTCCACCAGAATGACGTTGACGACGTTGGTTCCGCCGCCTTCCGAGTAGGCCTTATCGAGGAAATAATTGGCGATGGTGTTAGGAACGGGAAGCGTCATGACGGCATAGGCGATCACAGTCATGCCTATGCCGCAGGCGACCGCCAGCAGGAAGTCGCGTCCACGGCGCAACTGTGATGGGAGTTCGTTGTTGTTGTCGACCTTGACCATACGCTTCGGCAGCCAGCGCAAACCAAGCAGAATGAGAACGAGCGTGACGATTTCGACCAGCAATTGCGTGATGGCCAGATCCGGTGCCGATAGCCAGACAAAGGTAAGGCAGGTGACGAGACCAGACACGCCGAGCATGATGAGCGCCGCCAAACGATGATACTTCGCCTGCCACGCAGCACCCATGGCCGCGATCATGCCGATCCCCCACAGGATCGCAAAAATGGGATCGAAAGTCGTCACACCGGGAAGCGTCAAAGAGAACTGGGACGATGCGAGTGGCGAGAAACCGGCAATCAGCGCGACCATGATCAGCATGCGCAACTGCGGCTGCAGACGCCGGGTGCCGAGCGTGCTTTCCAGCCAGCGCGCCCATTTCCACGAAACGGTGACGAGAATACGCTCGAAGATGCGTTGTCCGCGCAGGTGACGAAAAAGGGGCGGCCCATCATCGCAACGCGAGAAATATCCGCCCAGTGCCGCATAGATCACGATACCGCCGATCAGCGCGACAAGGCTCATCATCAGCGGCAGATTGAACCCGTGCCAGATGGAGAGGCTGTAGACAGGCGTTTGCGGGCCAAGTACCGAAATCACGGCCGAATGCAGGAACGGACCAATGGACAGGCTCGGCACGACGCCGACGATCAGGCAGGCGAGAACCAGAAACTCGATGGGAAAGCGCATCCAGCGTGGTGGTTCATGCGGCTTGGGGTTGGGAATGTCGTGCGGCGGAGGGCCGAAGAAGACGGTGTGGATGAAGCGCAACGAATAGGCGACGGCAAATGCACCCGATAGCGTCGCCACATAGGGAAGGGCCTGATCCAGGAAAGAATCCGCGTGGGTTTCAACGGACTCGGCAAAGAACATTTCCTTGGACAGAAAGCCGTTGAACAGCGGGACACCGGCCATGGCCGCACTCGCCGCCATGGCGAGCGTGGCCGTTGCAGGTAGGAACCGATAGAGCCCGCTCAATCGCCGCATATCGCGGGTACCGGTTTCATGGTCAATGATGCCAGCCGCCATGAACAGCGATGCCTTGAAGGTGGCATGGTTCATCATGTGGAAGATGGCCGCAACCGCAGCCAGTGGGCTGCCAAGGCTCAAAAGCGTGGTGATCAGGCCGAGATGGCTGATCGTCGAATAGGCCAGAAGCCCCTTTAGATCCTGCTGGAACATGGCGAAGTAAGCACCGAGCAGCAGGGTGGTAATGCCGCAAAATCCAAGCAGCCAGAACCATTCCTGCGTTCCCGCAAGCACTGGCCACAGGCGCACCAGCAGAAACACGCCTGCCTTCACCATGGTCGCGGAATGCAGATAGGCCGATACCGGTGTCGGTGCCGCCATGGCATTGGGAAGCCAGAAGTGGAAGGGAAACTGCGCACTCTTTGTCAGCGCGCCGATGAGAATGAGCACGAGTGCCGGAACGTAAAGCGCATGCGCCCGGATATCCGCGCCCTTTGCCAGAATGTCATCCAGATCGTAACTGCCAGCCATGTGGCCGAGGATCAGCAGACCGGCCAGCAGGCAAAAGCCACCGATGCCGGTAACGGTCAACGCCATGCGCGCGCCATCACGGGCCGTGGCGTTGTGGTGCCAGTAACCGATCAGAAGAAACGAGAAGATGCTGGTCAATTCCCAGAAGATCGACAGGAGAATGACGTTGCCCGACATCACGATGCCCAGCATCGAACCCATGAAGGACAGAAAGAATGCGAAAAACCGCGGAATAGGATCGTCGGCCGACATGTAATAGCGCGCGTAAAGCACCACCAGAAAACCGATGCCGGTGATCAACACCAGGAACATCCACGCGAATGCGTCCAGCCGCAGCGTGAAATTCAAGCCCAGCTGAGGCAACCATTCCACGTCGTACTTGATGACCGCCCCGCCAGCGACGCTGCTGTAAAGAAAGATGGTTGCCATGAAGCTGAACAGGGCGATGCCACCCGCGACAGCGGCGGGAGCACGGGCAGCGCCGTCTCTCGGCATCATGGCGGTGGCAACACTGCCGATGAAGGGGAGGGCGATCAGAATGGGAAGGAGAACGTCAAGACTCATACGGGGCGGCAGTTTTCTCTGGCGTTAAGATTTGGCGGTTCTTGTGCCCGTCAGCTTCGCCAGTCCCGTCGAAAAAGACGGAGAATTTGGCCGCGACGGCTATGAGGTCGTTCGAGGTGGGCCGCGAGGCGACGCCGTTCCGGTGAGGTGAAAGCCATGCACGACGTGCCGCGTGGTCTCGAGCGTGATTTGGGCTTTCGTATAGTCAGTTACCAGTGCGCAGACTGATAAACACGCGTAAACAAAGTCGTGATCATGGGATTGCTGATAAAGTGCTGCAAAGCCGTGGTCCGGCCCCACGGTCGAAACTTGGGTGCTGGCCGACGATTGCTGCTGAGGCAGATGAGAACGCTCGAGGCGATGTGCTTTCAAGACCGGCGCAGCGCTTGCTGCCGTCTGAAGCCCCACGAAAACGAGCATGCCTGCGACCAAGACATTGATCAGTCTTTTGGAATGGCGCGGGGTCCAGTGGCTTTTCCCGGTCCATGGCAAAATCTTGTCTCCTTAGTCGTCGTCAGTGTTCCGTTGAAACATCACCATGGAAGCGGATATTGTGTGATTTTGTTTTAGGGGAACGGTGTTGCGCTTGTCCAGCGCAGCACGGCTAAAAATCAGAAATCTTTTCCAAAAATCGAATTTGTCGCACCCAGCGTCGATGCAATAAACCATCAGATTAGATAGGTTATATAACAAATTTTAGCATTTATAGGTGAAGCTGTGGTTTCTTAACCTTCGAGCAAGGAATTAACCATAAAGATTGGACGTATTTCACGGCGGAATGGAGTTTCAAGAAACTTCTTCCAGGCATGACGCCGCCCTGCCGTACCGGGTTGATCCGGTATTATCGTTAGATTGCAGAAGGCTCAGCAGCGTCGGTGCGGCATCAATCTTTGGTGTGCATATTCGTGACATATCCCCCCGGATTCTGACATTCTCAATCGGTTAACTGCCGGTGACCGCCGGTGCAGCATTTGGGGACGTCGCTTGGGGCAGGAATTGCCAACAGATCATACGCGAAAGGCCACGGGCAGCAGCCTGGGTGGTCGTTTGCGTTTCGCTGGTCTTGATCAAGACCAGTGCGATCTGCTGCGTCGTTATCGGACAATGCTGGAACCCCATGTCAAAGCTGGCCTGCGTGACCTGATGGTCCGCTTTCAGTCCATGCCGTACTGTTCCCCATCTTTCGAAAGCGAAAACCAGCTCGACAGGCTGCACGATCTCCAGACCGCGCATTGGAGCGTTTTGACCGACGCCCGTTTCGATGCCGTCTATGCGGAGCGGATCAAGGTGCTGTCGGACACCGAAAGCCGCATGGGTCTGGACCCACGCTGGCATGTCGCCGGTCATGCGGTCGTTCTGGAAAATCTTCTCGGCGGTTTGATTGCCGACCATTCCCCACGTGCCCTTTTGCCGGGTACCCGCAAACGCCAGAAAGAACTGGCTGATGCCGTCAAGGCAGTCGTGCGGTTGGTCATGGTCGATACGGAAATCGCTGTGTCGCTTCGTTTCAATGAGTTGCGCATTCGCCACACGCAGGAACTGGCCAAGCAGCGCGAAGATGATCAGGCTGATGCCAAGCGTCTTCTGGGCGATGCGTTGAATGCTTTTGCGGCAGGTGACCTGACGGGACGCATCACGGGCGATATTCCCGAAGCCTATCGCGATCTGGCCGAAGCCTTCAACGGCGCGCTGGAAAAGATCGGTGCTTCCATGGCCACCGCGCAAGCGGGCATTCGCGATGCGCATACGGCAACCGAACGGTTGGCGGGTGAGGGGCGAGCGGTAGCGGCGGCTTCATCCACCCAGGCGCAGCGGCTGAGCAGTGCATCGGATACGCTCGGGTCTGTCATTGATGTCGTGCGCACCAGCAGTGAGCGTATATCGGCCGCCGAAAGCGCAGTCTCACAGGCACGTAGTGCTGCGACCGAAAGCGGTACGGCTGTGGGTGAGGCCATCAGCGCCATGGCCGGTATCGAACAATCCGCCGAACAGATCGGCCGCATCATCGGCTCCATCGACGAGATCGCGTTCCAGACGAATTTGCTGGCACTGAATGCAGGCATTGAGGCTGCACGTGCGGGTGAAAGTGGCCGCGGTTTTGCCGTCGTCGCGCAGGAAGTCCGGGCTCTTGCCCAGCGGTCGGCGGATGCCGCGCGCGAAATCAAGAACCTCGTCAACGGCACCAAAACACAGGTGGATGCAGGCGTTCGGATGGTCAATCGCACGCAGGAAGCCATTGGTGGTGTCGTCCGCCAGGTCTCCGGCGTCAGCGACATGATCGGCGATGTGGCGCGTCGCACCGGCGAAAACGTCGTCAGTCTGCAGAACGTTGCGGTGGAGCTTGGTTCCATCGGCGCGGAGACGGACAGATCCGCAGCACAGATGACATCGGCGGCGCAAGAAGCCGACGATCTGCATACCGTTATTCTCGAACTGGGCCGGACGGTGCGGGAATTCCGCATCGCGCGCCAGCAGCACACCGCTTCGGAGCAGGTGGCGAGACCGTATCAAGGCACTGTGGCGACCACGCGTGATGAACACGTGGAGTATGGCTACGTGCAGCAACAATTCAGACGCCAAGGAGTGATTTGATGGCAGGCAGGAAAGCAGCGCAGTCGGCATTGAAATTGTCACCCGTGCTGGACCTCAATCAGGCATCCGTCTTGCACGGAAAACTGATGGAAATGAGGGGTGCCCCGCTTGCGGTGGATGCCTCCGAGGTCGAGCGCGTGGGCGTGCAATGCGCCCAGGTCTTGATGGCTGGTATCAAGGCTTGGGAAGCCGATGGCAAGTCATTCACTTTTTCCAAGGCGTCCGATGCCTTTGACAAAACCCTTAAACTGATCGGCGTGGATATCGATCATATGCTCCCGAAGGAGACATCGAAATGAAGAAGAAGGTTCTGACCGTCGACGATTCCAGAACGATCCGCAACATGCTGCTCGTCACGCTCAACAATGCTGGTTTCGAAACGATCCAGGCAGAAGACGGCATCGAAGGACTTGAAGTTCTCGAGGGCTGCGAGCCTGACGTGATCGTCACCGACATCAATATGCCCCGCCTCGATGGCTTCGGCTTTATCGAGGGCGTTCGTCGCAACGAGAAATACCGTGCGATCCCCATCCTCGTGCTGACCACCGAAAGCGATGCCGAGAAGAAGAATCGTGCCCGTCAGGCAGGCGCTACCGGCTGGATCGTCAAGCCGTTCGATCCTGTGAAGCTGATCGATGCCATTGAACGCGTAACTGCTTGATACGGGACTACTCACGATGGATATGAACGAAATCAAAGAAATCTTCTTCCAGGAGTGCGAAGAGCAACTCGCCGAACTGGAATCGGGTCTTCTGAAATTGAATGACGGTGACCGTGATCCGGAAACCGTAAATGCTGTGTTTCGTGCCGTTCATTCCATCAAGGGTGGAGCTGGCGCATTCGGGCTCGATGATCTCGTGGCCTTTGCGCACGTTTTCGAAACGACGCTGGACTGCGTCCGATCGAACAAGCTCGAACCCGATCAGGACGTCTTGAAGGTCATGCTGAAATCGGCCGATGTCCTGGCCGATCTGACCAATGCTGCCCGTGATGGCGGCAGCGTCGAAGAAGGCCGCACACGCGGTCTGGTCAAGGAGCTGGAAGCGCTGGCCAACGGCGAAAAGTTGGCTCCCGGTTCCTCTGCGTCCGAGCCTGCTTCTGCACCAAAAGCAGCAGCACCGGCCGCCGTTGCCGCACCCGCGCCGACCGACGATAGCGGCTTCCAGCCAGTCGCCTTCTCCTTCGGCGATTTCGAGGACGACACCGTTCCAATGATGGAGACGCCATCGTTTGACGTCGTTTTCAAACCGCAGACATCGCTCTACACCAAGGGCAATGAATCGGCTCTGTTGCTGCGCGATCTCTCCCGCATCGGCGAGATGAGCATCAACTGCGATATGACCGCATTGCCATCGCTCGAAAACCTTGAGCCGGAAACCGCTTATTTCCAGTGGAAGATTTCGATCAAGACGGACAAGGGTGCCGCTGGCATCCGTACCGTGTTCGAATTTGCCGAATGGGATTGCGATCTGGAAATTTCCGAAGTCGTGTCCGAAACACCGGCGGAAGAAGAACTGCCGATGATACCGGTCCCGTTCGATCTTTCGGTTCTGGATGAGGTAGAAGAAGAGCCTGCCATCCTGTCTGCCGCCGCAGAAGAGACGATTGCTGCCAAGACGGTTGCGACTGCCGTTGCAGCCACCGAAGTTTCGCGCTCCGTCTCTGCTGCCGCAGAGAAAAAGGAAGCACCGGCCGCAGCTGCAGCCGCTGCCAACGCAAGCGCCGGTCAGACGATCCGCGTCGATCTCGACCGCGTCGACCGCCTCATCAACCTGGTGGGCGAGCTCGTCATCAATCAGGCGATGCTGTCGCAGAGCGTGATCGAAAACGACGCGACCGGTACCTCTGCCGTCAATATGGGCCTTGAAGAACTTCAGCAGCTGACGCGTGAAATTCAAGATAGCGTCATGGCCATCCGCGCACAGCCGGTGAAGCCGGTCTTCCAGCGCATGTCGCGTATCGTCCGCGAAGTTGCCGACATGATCGGCAAGCAGATCCGTCTGATCACCGAGGGTGAAAACACCGAAGTCGATAAGACCGTTATCGACAAGCTGGCCGAGCCGCTGACGCACATGATCCGCAATGCCGTCGACCACGGCATCGAAACACCGGAAAAGCGCGAAGCCGCAGGTAAGAACCCTGAAGGCACCGTCAAGCTGACGGCAAAGCATCGTTCGGGCCGCATCCTGATCGAACTGGCCGACGACGGCGCGGGTATCAACCGCGAACGCGTTCGCCAGAAGGCCATCGACAACGATCTGATCGCTGCCGATGCCAACCTGACGGATGAAGAAATCGACAACCTGATCTTCGCACCGGGCTTCTCCACTGCCGACAAGATTTCCGACATTTCGGGTCGTGGCGTGGGCATGGACGTGGTCAAGCGCTCGATCCAGGCACTTGGTGGCCGCATCAGCATCACATCGCGTCCGGGTCTCGGCTCAACCTTCACCATGAGCCTTCCGCTGACGCTTGCCGTTCTCGACGGCATGGTGGTGACGGTTGCCGGCCAGACACTCGTCGTGCCTTTGACGGCGATTGTCGAAACATTGCAGCCGGAAGCCGTGAACATTCACTCCTTCGGCTCCAACCAGCGCCTGATCTCCATCCGCAACTCTTTCTGCCCGCTGGTGGATGTTGGTCGTATCCTCAACTTCCGCAACACCCAGGCAAACCCGGTCGACGGTGTTGCTCTGCTGGTGGAGTCGGAAGGTGGCGGTCAGCGCGCTCTGATGGTCGATGCCATCCAGGGTCAGCGTCAGGTCGTGATCAAATCGCTGGAAGCCAACTACACCCACGTCCCGGGCATTGCTGCCGCAACCATCCTGGGTGATGGCCGCGTCGCGCTTATTCTCGATGTGGATGCCGTTGTCGGCGCGTCTCGTGGCCAGTCGCTCAAGCAAGAGATGTCTCTTGCGGCAGCCGGTTGAAAGTAGTGATGAATGACAGCGCTCAAGTTTAACGATACACGCCTATCCCCGGACGAAGTGCTGGCCAGCGGAGAATATCCGCTGACACGCCGCGATCTGTCCGAAATCGCCGCGATGATCTATGCCGATGCCGGCATCTATCTGAACGACACAAAGGCGTCGCTCGTTTATTCGCGACTGTCCAAACACATCCGCAACCTGGGTATTGCCGGTTTCCGGGAATATTGCACCCTGGTTTCGTCGCAGGAAGGCGCGCATGCCCGCCGTGAGATGCTGTCGCATCTGACGACGAACTTCACGCGCTTCTTCCGCGAAAACCACCACTTCGAGCATCTGCGCGATGAGGTTCTGCCGGGGCTTATCAACCGGGCAAAAGCCGGTGGTCGTGTCCGTATCTGGTCCGCCGCATGCTCTGACGGGCAGGAGCCATATTCGATCGCATTGACGGTTCTGGGCATGTTCCCCAATGCCGCCGATTACGATTTCAGGATCCTGGCCACGGATATCGATCCCAAGATTCTCGCCCAGGCGAGGGCAGGGGTCTATGACGAAAACGCGCTGGAAACCGTTTCTCCGGCCATGCGCAAGCAATGGTTTCAGGACGTCGATGTCGCCGGTCGCCGCAAGCACCAGATCAGCGACAAGGTCAAAAAGCTGATCACGTTCAACGAGTTGAACCTGATGACGCAATGGCCCTTCAAGGGCGGTTTCGACGTTATTTTCTGCCGCAACGTCGTGATCTATTTCGATGAGCCGACACAGGTGAAGATCTGGTCGCGTTTCGCAGGTCTTCTGCCGGAAGGCGGACATCTTTACATCGGTCACTCCGAGCGTGTCTCGGGTGATCCGAAGGCGCTGTTCGACAACACCGGTATCACCACCTATCGCTTCATCGGCAAACCCGGCGGGAGAAAAGCATGACTGCACCCGCCAGAGTTCTCGTGGTCGATGACTCGCCGACGATGCGCGGTCTGATTTCGGCTGTCTTGAAGGCTGACCCCGATGTTGAGGTGGTTGGTCAGGCGGGCAACGCTATGGAAGCGCGCGCCGCGATCAAGGAACTCAACCCGGATGTGGTAACGCTCGACATCGAAATGCCGGAGATGAACGGCCTCGAGTTTCTGGAAAAAATCATGCGGCTTCGGCCCATGCCCGTCATCATGGTCTCGACGCTGACGCATCGCGGTGCGGGTGCGTCACTGGCAGCCCTTGAAATCGGTGCGTTCGATTGCGTTGGCAAACCGGCACCGGGTGATAGCAGGCCGTTTGGCGATCTGGCTGAAAAGGTGAAGGCTGCGGCGCGTTCCCAGCACCAGAGCTATCGCAACATCGCGGCAGAAAAACCCGTCGTTTCTGCGCCAATGGCAGTGAGCGATTACCGCGTTGGACGCAAGATCGTGGCGATCGGTTCATCTACAGGTGGCGTGGAGGCATTGATCTCGGTTTTGCAGAAGTTTCCGGCCAATTGTCCGCCCACGGTCATCACACAACACATGCCCTCGACGTTCACGAAAAGCTTTGCCGAACGCCTCAACCGGCTCTGCGCGCCCGTGGTCGAAGAGGCAACGGATGGAGCACGACTCCAGACCGGTAAAATATACCTCGCACCCGGCGGAGAGCGCCATTTGCAGGTCGTTAATCATTCCGCACCAAGTTGCAGGCTTTTGGAAAAAGAACCTGTTAATGGCCATCGTCCATCCGTGGATGTTCTGTTCGATTCCGTGGCCGAACTTGCCGGACGCAATGCCGTTGGCGTCATCCTGACAGGGATGGGGCGTGATGGTGCTGCCGGTTTGCTGAAGATGCGCCATGCCGGTGCGCGCACGATCGGTCAAAACGAAAAAACCTGCGTCGTTTATGGCATGCCGCGCGTTGCTCATGAGCTCGGTGCGGTTGAACAACAATACCCGCTCAACGCCATCGGCGAAGAAATTCTGAAACTTACTGCTGCCCGAAAAGAAGGTTCCGACTAATGTCTCTTGCAGAAAAAATCAAAGTTCTGATCGTCGACGATCAGGTTACCAGTCGCCTGTTGCTCAGTGATGCGCTGACGCAGCTCGGCTTCAAGCAGATCACCTCCGCTGGCGATGGCGAACAGGGCATGAAGATCATGGAGCAACAGCCCCATCATCTCGTGATCTCCGACTTCAACATGCCGAAGATGGACGGTCTTGGTTTCTTGCAGGCGGTTCGCACGAACCCGACCACCAAGAAAGCTGCCTTTATCATTCTGACCGCGCAGGGTGACCGCGCGCTGGTTCAGAAGGCAGCCCAGCTGGGTGCCAACAATGTTCTGGCAAAGCCATTCTCCATCGACAAGATGAAGGCGGCGATCGAAGCCGTATTTGGATCCTTGAAATGATCGAAACCGCAGCCAAGCGCGTTCATATAATCCAAGGCGAGTATAAAATCGCCAACGATCCCGATGTGGTCCTGACGACCATTCTCGGCTCGTGCGTGGCTGCGTGTCTCAGAGACCCTGTTGCGGGCGTCGGAGGCATGAACCATTTCTTGCTGCCGGGGACAGGGGGTACGGGGGGTGGAGATGCGACCCGTTACGGGGTGCATCTCATGGAATTGCTGATCAACGGCTTGCTGAAGCAGGGGGCACGCCGTGATCGTCTCGAGGCAAAGATTTTCGGCGGGGCGAAAACCATTGCCAGCTTCTCGAATGTCGGCGAGCAGAACGCCGCATTCGCGGTGCAGTTTCTAAGGGATGAAGGCATTCGTCTTCTCGGGCAATCAACCGGGGGAGATTCAGGTCGTAAGGTGGAGTTCTGGCCAGTATCCGGTCGGGCGCGTCAGCATCCGCTCAGCGGTGCCGAAACGCAGTCGACGGTTGCTCTGGAAAAGCGTCCAGCGCCAGCTCCGAAGCCAGTGGCCAACGATATCGAGTTTTTCTAAAGCGGCGCGCACAAGCAGGTTTGCTTTGCCGTTTAGTCATTTTGTTTCAGCTTCGAACCGGAAACTCATTACGTTTCTGGTCCGGCGCTCTGGTCACGGAGTATTTTATGCAGATCGCCGAGCACGCTGAACTTCAAGCGTTTGAAGAAGCGCTTCCCGACGTGTTGATGCGGGTCGTGTCGGAGTTACACGACGTGGCCTACCTCATCGAGCGGATCGAGCCGCAATTGCTCGAGGCGACCGATGGCGCAGTAACGACCGAAGGCATGAGGCTGTTGCAGGGTATCGATCTCGCCGTTCAGAAGACGCGTGGTCTAGCAGAATTCATCGACACGATCACCGGCTCCATTCCGCTGGATTGGGCGGTCGACGTTTCGACGGCACTCAGCCTCGTGAAACTGGCCGAAATGCAAAAAGCGCTGGGTGCTGGTTTGCGTCACGGACATTCGCAACCGCTGGACAAGGTCTCCGGCGACTTTGATTTATTCTAGCCAGCCGACGCTAATGCCGAGCGGGCCATGAGGCCCGATCATGCCAGCATATTGAGTTGGCCTACGGTCATCGTTGCACCAAAAGGCCTTATAAACCCAAAATTTATTAAATAATGAGCGGCGGAGCACTGTTTTTGTGCAAGTAAAGCGCCGCGCAAGCTTCAAAGTATTATCTGCACACCGGTTTACAAGAGATAATGGTTTTTGCCGTTTGGCTGGCCAGTTCCGGGGTCATGATTGATGAATAGTGTAACGAATAGTGGTTTTTCCAGCTCGCTTTTCCCGAATTTGCTGGAGCTGGCAAAGACGCAACGCCTGGCGTTGATGGATCTCTTCAAATTTGCCGAGAGTTTCACCGCCGAGGGTCGCGTGAATGAGGCCGTGGCGCTTTACAAGACATGGCTGGCCTTCAACGATAACCATGCTGGCCTGCAGATGGTCTACTTCAATTATTCGGTCACGTTGCGTCAGGCCAACGATCTTCCCGGATCGATGAATGCCATGCGCACTGCCCTGCACATAGATCCGCTTTTCGGACCTGCCCATATCAATCTGGGTCGAGCCTTTGAGGACGGTGGCGCTGTTCCGCAAGCCATCCAGCAATGGCAGAAATTTGCCGACAGCACATCCGAAACGACGCCGGATCGCCTCTCTTACAGACTGATGGCGCTACAGCACATCGGTCGCGTTATGGAAAATGCGGGCTTGCTCGAGGAAGCGGAGACCGTGCTTTGGCAGGCGATGGAACTGCGTCCCGAAAAGACCGAGACCGGCCAACACTGGACCGCGATCCGCCAACGCCAGTGCAAATGGCCGATCATTCAGCCTTCCAGCCATATCACCACACGGCAGATGATCAATTGCATCTCGCCTTTGACTTTGGGCTGTTATTCCGACGACCCCATGTTCCAGCTTGCAAAAGCCCATGAGTACATCAAAGGTTTCGTTGGTCGCCTCGACATCAAGAATTTCCCACGTGCAAAGGTCAAGCAAAAGTCCGGCACGGGTCAGCGCCTGCGCGTCGGCTATGTCTCGTCCGATTTGCGCGACCACGCAGTCGGTTTCGCGTTGCGTGAAGTGCTTGAGTTGCACGACAAGAAGAGCGTCGAAATTCACGCCTATTATTGCGGCGATGCGGTTGCCAACGATGTGACACAAGACCGTATGAAAGCCGCCGTCGATGCCTGGCACGATATCGGTTCGCTGTCTGACGAAGCGGCCGCGCGACAGATTGCCAGTGATGAAATCGACATTCTCATCGACGTCAACGGCTTCACGAAACATGCCAGAACGAAGATTTTTGCCTATCGCCCGGCTCCCGTCATCGTCAACTTCTGCGGTTATCCGGGTTCGATGGGCGGTGCTTTCCACCAGTATATGATCGCTGATGCGCAAATTGTCCCGCCGGGCAGCGAAATCTATTATGCGGAAAAAGTGCTGCGCATTGCCTGCAACCAGCCGATCGACCGCAAACGGACCATTGCCGAAAAGCCTACCCGTCAGCAGGCCGGTCTGCCGGACGATGCGTTTGTCTTTGCCTGCTTCAACGGCATGCAGAAGATCAATGCCAGCACTTTCGATCAATGGATGAAGATATTGACGGCCACGCCTGGCAGCGTGCTGTGGCTGCTGAGCGGTAACGAAAAGGCCGATCAGCGACTGCGTCAGCTTGCCGAAGAGGCAGGTATCGCGCCCGAGCGCATTATTTTCGCCCCAAAAGCGCAGAATGCCCAACATCTGGCGCGCATTGCCGTTGCCGATCTCTTCCTTGATACATTCCCTTATGGCGCGCACTCTACGGCAGCGGATTCGCTGACCGTCGGTCTTCCGGTCCTCACATTCCCCGGAAAGAGCTTCGCCGCCCGTTTCTGCAGCAGCGTGGTGGCTGCGACCGGCGTGCCTGAGCTGATCTGCGAAGGTCCGCAGGACTATGTCGAAAAGGCAATTGCCTATGCGAAAGCGCCGGAGACATTGAAAGTAGTCCGAGACAAGATTCAGGCCAATCGCGAGACGAGTGCGCTTCGTGACATTCCAGGATTGGCGCGCCGTCTGGAAGAACTGTTCTGGCAGATGCAGGACGAAGCCGAGCGTGGAGAAACGCCGGTTCCCGACCTCAGAAATATGGACGTCTATTACGAAATCGGTGCCGAACTCGTTCTGGAAAACCTTGAGTTCGTCGATGAGCAGACCTATCGTCAACGCTATCTTCAGAAGCTGCGCGAGTGGCACGACTATTCGCCGATCCCGACCGACAACAGGTTGTGGACGAGCGAGGCCGCCGCTAAGGCTTGACGTCTGAAAATCACTATCGATTTCAGTCGATCACAGTGCACACACTATAAAGCAGAGCGGCCTTTGCGCATTTAAAAATGCGGGGCGCTCTGAAACATCATGAGGGCAGGTCGAGTGTCTCAATCCAAAAAGATTGCAATTGTCGGAGCGGGGCTTTCCGGTGCCGTCATTGGTCGCGAACTGGCAAAAGCGGGTCATCAGGTCGATATTTTCGACAGACGTGACCATATAGCGGGCAATTGCCATACGGAACGGGACACGGAAACCGGCGTGATGGTTCATGTTTATGGTCCGCATATTTTTCACACCGACGATGCGGAAGTCTGGGAGTACGTCAATACCTTCCAGACGTTCATGCCTTACAAGAACCGGGTCAAGACGACGAGCCGGGGCCAGGTGTTTTCGCTTCCCGTCAATCTGCACACGATCAATCAGTTTTTCGACAAGACATTCCGGCCCGATGAAGCCAAGGCTTTCATCGACGAGCAGGCCGACAAGACCATCAGGGATCCGCAGACCTTCGAAGAGCAGGCGCTGCGCTTCGTTGGACGCGATCTTTACGAGGCCTTTTTCCAGGGCTACACCCAGAAACAATGGGGTTGCTCGCCAACGGCTTTGCCCGCTTCGATCCTCAAGCGCCTGCCGGTGCGGTTCAACTATGACGACGATTATTTCTTCCACAAATACCAGGGCATGCCGGAGACCGGATATACGCCGATGGTGGAAAAAATTCTCGAGCAACCCGGCATTCGTGTCCATCTGAACAGCAATTTCGGGCGTGCGGATGTGAGCAATTACGATCACACCTTCTATTCCGGCTCGCTGGATGGTTATTTCGATTATACCAATGGTCGCCTAGGGTATCGCACACTCGATTTCGAACGTTTTACCTATGACGGTGATTATCAGGGCTGTGCGGTGATGAACTACGGTGAAGTCTCCGTTCCCTACACCCGCATCACCGAACACAAGCACTTTTCACCTTGGGAAAAGCACGAAAGCTCCGTCTGTTACCGCGAGTTTTCGCGCGAATGCGGCCCTGATGATGTGCCCTATTACCCGATCCGGCTTGTTGAAGAAAAAGAGCAGCTTGCTCAATATGTCTCGCTGGCCAATGACGAGAAAGCCGTGACCTTCGTGGGACGGCTTGGCACCTATCGTTATCTGGATATGGATGTGACGATCCGTGAAGCGCTCGATACGGCACGTCTTTTCCTGTCGCTCGCAGAAAAGAAAGAGGCGATGCCCTCTTTCCTCAATCCGCCGCTGTAATGCCGCGCTGACATCGAAACCAATCCTGTAAACCGCTACACGCTCTTTCCTCTGCCTAACGGGTGAGGGAGGGCGTAGCTGTGCTGTGGCCCAAGAGCCATGCCGGCTCTCATATCGATAAAACTGAAAGCCTCGCACAAGCAACGAAACCTAGGATTGTCGATGTCGAATGCTGCCTTACGCTCTGTGGCCGCGCGACGTACGTTCGGGGCGTGTTGGCTCCGAGACTTCGTTTTCGATAACTGAACTCGCGATCAAGGCCTGCAAATGACGTCGATCATACCTACCCTCACCCCAAGCCAAATCACCAAGCTGTCAACGGCTGAGGTTTCTAGCTGGTCTGCCGAGGATATGGCGGCGCTTTCGACCGATCAGGTGAAGGTCCTTTCTTCAAAGCAGATCAACGTCCTGACGTCGGACCAGATATCGGCCATGGAAGCGGAAGATGTGGAGGCGATGTCGCCAAAACAGCTCAGCGCCATTTCGGCAAAGGCTGTCATGGGACTGACGTTGGATCAGATATCAGTCCTCACTAAAATTTCCATCGAAGGCTTGAGCGCAGGCCAGGTTGCGGCGTTGACGTCAACTCAATTGCAGTCCTTGACGACCGATCAGGCGGAAGCGCTGACGCCATCGCAGATCGCCGCGATGAGTTCCGACCAGTTGGCCGCGATTGAACTGGAAGATCTTGCAACGTTCTCCACGGCGGATATGGCCGCGATTTCCAGCAAAGCCATGCCGGGGTTGAAGGCAGAGGCCATTCTCGTTCTCTCTACCGACCAGATTGCAGCCATTTCCGCCAACGCTATTCCAGGGATGACGACCTCGGCATTCAACGCGCTCTCGGATGCGCAGCTTAGCGCGGTGAACACGAGTG
Source organism: Agrobacterium sp. DSM 25558 (assembly GCF_900100825.1). Classification (NCBI taxonomy): domain Bacteria; kingdom Pseudomonadati; phylum Pseudomonadota; class Alphaproteobacteria; order Hyphomicrobiales; family Rhizobiaceae; genus Agrobacterium; species Agrobacterium sp. DSM 25558. Next base: position 35,614 of record NZ_FMUD01000002.1, read on the forward strand.
CGATTGCGAGGCTGACGACAGACCAGCTTGCAAGCTTGAGTTTCGTACAGTTCAGTGCGCTAACGTCTGGCCAAGCTGCCGCGCTGAAAGCGAACCAGGTCTCGGCGCTTGATGTCGAAGATATTTCTCGACTGTCTTTGGCGGCAATCGCTGCACTGAGCACGACCGTGGTTGCCAGCCTGTCCACGGATCAGATATCGGCGCTATCCACTGAACAATTGGCGAGTTTGACCACGAAGCAGGTAAGCGTCCTCAAGTCGTCACAGATAGAGGCCCTATCCTCCCTAAATATCCAGGCCCTGTCCACAAATCAAATCGCCGCTCTTGGCACGAAAGCTATCCCCGGCCTCTCGGCTGAAAGTGTCGCGGCTTTGTCGACCGAACAAGTCGAGGCATTCACATCGGCTCAGGTGAAGGCTATGAACGCGGCTCAGATCGGGAGCCTCAGCGAAGACCAAATCGCCACTTTCTCGACCGCCGATATAGCAGCGATAACGAGCAGTGCAGCAGCAGAGCTGACGACCAGCGTTGTCGCGTCGCTTTCCAGCGCTCAGGTCGCGTCGATCAGTGCCAGCACATTCTCCAAACTGACAACCGACCAGATATCGGCGCTGATCATCAGCCAACCTGCTGCGTTGACATCGACCCAACTCGCCGCATTGACATCGGCTCAGGCGGCGTTGATCTCGAAGGACGATATTGCGGCGTTTTCAACCTCGGCGCTGGCATCACTGTCAGGCAAAGCCATCTCTGGCCTGAAATTGGACGTGATCGCCGAATTGACGGCTGACCAGATTGCCGCGTTGGCGACGGGTACGATTGCCAAACTCACAACGGATCAAGTGGCAGCGCTCTCGACAGGCCAGGTTGCGGCGTTGACCTCGACGCAGATCAAGGTGCTGAGCTCGGCGCAGATCGGCGCTCTTAGTGCCGACGGCATCAAGACGTTCACTACAGACGAAATCGCGGCCATCACCACCAAGGGAATTGTAGGCCTGAGCACGGCGGCCGTTGCCGTATTGACAGACGATCAGATCAAGGCTCTCAGCACGGCCTCGATCGCGGTTTTCTCCTCGGATCAATTCAGCGTTTTGACAGGTGATCAACTGGCGGCCCTGACGCCTAAGCAGTTGAGCTCGATTAAAACCGCACAGATCAAATCCCTGACGACGGACTATCTTGGTTCGCTGACACCGGAACAGATCGCGTCTTTCGGCACAGCGGCCATCGCCGGTCTTTCCACAGCACAGATCGCTTCGCTGAAGCCAGATCAGCTCGAAGCGTTGACCTCGGTTCAGGTCAAAGCGCTCACATCGGCGCAACTGGCGGTGCTGGAAAAGGATGACATCGCCAAATTTTCCACTGACGACATCGCGGCCATAGGATCAAAAGCCATTCAGGGTTTGAGCACCGGCGTCGTTGCGGCGTTGACTGCCAAACAGATCGCCGCGCTGAGCACGGCGGCGATTGCGGGGCTGACGACGAGTCAGATCGATGCTTTCACCAGTGTCCAGTTCGGCAGTCTTTCTTCCGCCCAGGCAGCCATGCTGACGTCGGTTCAACTCGGCGTGCTGGAGGCTGTCGATATCGCAGCACTGAAGGAAGCGGCTGTGGGTGGTTTGAGCACCAAAGCAATTTCCGGCCTGTCGACATCAGCTGTCGCTGCTTTGACAGCAGCGCAGGTCGCGGCTTTGAATTCCAACTCCGTCGCAAAGCTCACCAGTGATCAGATTTCAGCCCTGACGGCGGAACAGGTCAAGGCGCTCTCCACCGCGCAGATCAAAGTCCTTACCTCTACTCAGGTTGCGGCCCTGTCTTCGACATCGATTGCTGCCCTGACGACGGCCCAGGTACCAGCGCTTGCCGCCAAGGCTCTGGCTGGCTTTGGCGCAGATCAGATATCCGACCTCACGACCGTGCAGATTGGCTCGTTGACAACATCACAAATTGCGGCGCTGACATCTTCCCAGCTTGCAGGCATGAAGTCCGAGGACGTCGCGGCGATGTCGGTGGACAAGATCCAGGCTCTTAGCGCCAACGGCGTTGCGGGATTGTCGACCGATTTTATTGCCGCCCTTACGACCGATAAGATCAAGGTCTTGAGCGTAGGCGCGGTGGGTGCCTTGACCTCCGATCAGATCGTGGCGCTTTCCACCACGCAAGTCGATGCCTTGACCACACGTCAGATCGCGGCTCTCAAGTCAACGCAAACCGCCGCACTGGGGACGGATGATCTTGCCACCTTCTCTTCGGCAGATGTCGCGGCTCTCAGCGGTAAGGGCGTGGCGGGCCTCAGCTCCACAGTCGTTGCCGCATTGACGACGCTACAAATACAAGGCCTGTCCGTGACGGCCGTCGCGGGCCTGACGACGGATCAGGTCGATATCATGAGTTCGACGCAGCTCAACGCTCTTACGATATCGCAGGTCGGAGCGTTGACGTCGTCCCAGATCGCGGTGCTCAGCCCGACCATTCTCGCCTCCATGTCGGCAGACAAGATCGCTGCCATGCGCGCGAGCGCCGTGACGAGCCTAACGGATACGCAGCTGGCCGCGCTGACACCGAGCCAGCTTGCTGGCTTGTCCACCGGGCAGATCGCCGCGTTCACGTCTACCCAGGTATCTGTGATGAGTACCTCGCAGATCGCAGCGCTGACGGCGGGACAAATCTCAGCAATCAGCACATCCGGCATCGCGGGTCTTTCCAACAAGCATATTGCGGCATTGTCAGTCGTGCAGTCCGAGGCCCTGACGTATACGCAGATCGCCAAGCTGACCGCCGAACAGATTGAAGGGTTTGGAGCCGACGATATCGCGAAATTCACCGACAAAGAGATCGGGACTATCGGTTCCTCTGCGATATCGGGTCTTTCCACGTCCGTGCTGTCAATGCTCTCCGTAACAAACATCACGGCGCTGAGCGCAACGAGTATAACCGGCCTGACGACCGCGCAGGTGGCGTCACTGACGTCGGTTCAGGTGTCAGGTTTGACCACCAAGCAGGTTGCAGCACTGACCGCGGAGCAAGTTTCTGTGCTGCGCACCGACGACGTTAAGGCTTTCAAGACGGAGCAGGTCGCCGCACTCAGCACCAGCGGGATTTCTGGTCTGACGACAGCGCAGATCGCGTTGTTGGACACCGACCAAGCCAAAGCACTGACGAAGGTGCAGGTTCAAGCCCTAAGCTATGCGCAGTTTTCCGCGATCAAGGCAGAGGGCATTGCCACATTCACGGATGAAGAGATCGGCTCAATCAGTACGGCAGTGCTAAGTTCATTGTCGACAAGCACGATTGCCAGCTTGACCACCAGCCAAATTGCTTACTGGAGTACGGATGCTGTCGCCAACTTGAGCACCAGCCAGATAGCGGCGTTGAAGACCGGGCAGATATTCGCCTTGTCGACCAAACAGGTGGCGGCTCTGAGCTCCCAGCAGATTGCGGCGTTCGGAACCGATGATCTGAACACCATGTCCACCGCCGCCATCGCGGCCATCAGTTCGACGGCGATTTCCGGCTTGTCGGCCGATACGATTGCAAACATTTTACCGTCTCAGGTGACGGCCATCAGCACCAAGGGGATTTCCGGCCTCTCAACGAGCCAAGTGGCGGCCTTGACCGTCGATCAGGTCGATACGCTTTCAACTGCGCAGGTCGCGTCTTTGACGTCGAGGCAGGTGGGTGCTCTTGGCAGCGTCGGGATCACAGCGCTGACAACAAGCCAGATTGCGGCTTTAAGCTCTGATGGCATTACGGGACTATCGACCGGTCAAATCGGGGCATTGAGTACGTTACAGGCTGAAGCTCTGACCACCGCGCAGGTGGCAGCACTGAGTTCTGCTCAGGTTGGTGCCTTGGGAGTAGACGATCTGGCTGTGTTTTCCACCAGAGATATCATGTCGCTTTCCAGTGGTGCTGTCGCAGGTCTGTCGACCGAAACACTGTCTGAACTATCGACAAAGAATGTGGGTATCCTTGCCGCTCTGTCGACCGCTGGCATCAGTGGGCTTTCGACGGCCCAGGTCGCTTCCCTGAAGCCAGCCCAACTGGGGGCGCTGACCACGACACAAATATCTGCCCTTGGCTCAAAACAAGTCGCAGCATTGGGTACGGATGGCGTTGCAGCACTTTCGACGGCACAGATTGCAGCTCTCAGCACCATCGGGGTGCCGGGCCTGTCTCGGCTCAAGTTGCAGCCCTGACGACCACGCAGATTGAAGCACTGAACAGCGCGCAGGTGGCCGTCTTGACCTCCACGCAGGTGGCGGGACTGGATGCTGCCGACCTTGGCGTATTTTCGACGGCCGAACTCGCGGTATTGAGTTCGAGCGCAATTCAGGGTCTTTCATCCTCAACCCTTGCCGGACTTTCTGCAGACCGCATAGCGGTGCTTGGGACTGCCAGCGTATCCGGCCTGTCCACAGACCAGATCGCATCTTTGACGCCTGACAAGGTGCAAGCGTTGACGACGGCGCAAGTCGCCTCGCTGAGTTCGAAACAGATTGCCGCACTTGGGACGACGGGGGCGGTGGCGCTTTCGACCGGGCAAATCGCGGCATTGAGCACGGCAGGTATCGCTGGTCTTTCAACGGACCAAATTGCGAAATTGTCTGTATCCCAGATCGAAGCCCTCAACACGACGCAGGTGGCAGTTCTCACCTCCGCACAGGTGAGCGCTCTGGGTGCCGATGATCTTGGCGCGTTTTCAACTGCGGAACTGGCGGCATTGTCGTCTAGTGCCATTCAAGGGCTTTCGACGACGACGATTGCGGGTCTCGCAACAGAACGGGTCGCCGTTCTTGGAACAGCGAGTATCTCCGGTCTTTCTACCGCGCAGATCGCGGCGTTGACGACGGCACAATTGGAAGTTCTGAGCACCGCGCAGGTCGCCGCACTCGGCTCCAAACAGGTTGCTGCGCTTGGAACGGCAGGCGCTAAGATACTCTCGACGGCGCAGGTTATGGCGCTGAGCAGCGCAGCCATAGCCGGTCTTTCGACAGCCCAGATCGATATTCTATCGACCGACCAGGTAGAAGCCTTGACCCCGACACAGGTGGCGGCTTTGACCTCGACGCAGCTGTCGGCGCTCGGGAATGACGACATCGACGTGCTATCGACCGATGATCTGGCGGCGCTGCCCTCCCACGTCATTCAGGGAATGTCGACGTCAGCAATCGCCGCCATGTCCACGAGCAGAATTGCCATTTTGAGCACCTCCGGCGTTTCGGGGCTGACGAGCGGTCAGATCGCTGCTTTGAGTACAGACCAAGTGGAAGCGTTCACCAGTGATCAGGTGGCGGCACTCGGCTCCAAGCAACTGGCAGCGTTGGGTCTGGATGACCTCAAGACGTTCTCGACAGCGGACCTCGCCGCCATCAGTGCCGGAGCCATAACGGGCATTTCAACGGCGACGCTGGCTTCGCTTCCCACCGAGACCATCTCGTCGTTGAGCTCACTCGGTATTTCGGGCCTCTCGACGGCGCAGGTTGTCGCACTGACTGTCGATCAGATCAGCGTCTTGTCTCCGACGCAGGTCGGAGCGTTCACGTCACAGCAAGTCGCGGCTCTGGAAACCGGTGATATTGCCGCTCTTTCGACAAGCCAGATTGCAGCCATCAGCACAGCCGGCATTGCGGGGCTGTCGAGTGGCCAGGTGGGCGCATTGAGCCTGGAGCAACTGCATAACCTGTCAACCGCACAGGTGGCTGCATTGACCTCCACTGCTGTTTCCGGGCTGACCGCAGAAGAGCTGGATACACTCAGCTCCGCGCAGATCGCTGCGATCAGCTCCCTGGCCGTCAGTGGTTTGCCGACGGATTTCATTGCGGCTCTGTCCGCCACGGAATTGGCAGCGATGGGAACTGCGGGCATCTCCGGCTTGACGAGCAAGCAGGTCGCCGCTCTGACGAAGGATCAGCTCGACAGCTTCACGACAACCCAGATCGCAGCGTTGAGCGCGGACGGTCTGGCGGGTCTGACCACTGAGGGCATGTCGACCTTCTCAACAGCGGATATCGCCGCCATCGCGTCGGGTTCGATCAGAGGACTGTCCACGGCCATCATCGCCGCGTTGACGACAAGCGATATCAGCGTGCTGACGCCGGGACAGGTCGGCGGGCTGGGTTACAACCAGATCGTCGCGCTGAGCACCGTGCAGGTAGACACCTTGTCCACGAAGCAGCTCAATGCGTTGAACGCCATTCAGGCTGCTGCGCTGGGAACGGAAGATATCGCCCTGTTTTCGACGGAAGATATCATCGCTCTGAGTACGAGTGCTGTTTCCGGTCTATCGACAAGCGTCATCGCGGTTCTGACCACGGGCCAGAGTGAGGCACTGACGCCTCAGCAGGTCGGCGCGTTGACCTCGACGCAAGTCGCGGCCATCTCGAAGGAGAATATCTCTAAATTCTCGACGGCGGATATCGCGGCCTTCAGCTCTTCCGGTGTTGCCGGGTTGTCGACGGACACGCTCGTCAGCCTGTCCAGCCAGCAGATCGATACGCTTTTGAACACGCATATGGGCTCTCTGACGCCAGCCCAGGTATCGTCGATCATTTCGGTCTACATCGCCGCTTGATCCGAGGCGCGAGCGACTTCTCTTTAAAGCCTTGAGGGAAACGCTCGCGCAAGCTTCGCCGTCTAGTGAGGTATTGGGACCAAAAGGTTTCTGGACTCTTTGAACGACGGTGCGGGACAGAATGAATCTGTTAAATCAATTCCCTCAGGTTTTAAAAAATATCGCGGCTCTTGGCCAGACGCGGCTTTTGGTGCTGGGTGGTGTGGGCGTTCTGTCCATGGCGATCATTCTTGCAGCCGCGCTCTATGTGAACAAACCTGCCTATGAGACACTTTATGTCGGCCTTGAGACCATGGATCTGAACAAGATCAGTATCGCTCTGGCCGAGTCGAATGTTGATTTCCAGGTGGGAGCCGATGGTACCAGCCTTCAGGTGCCCGTTGGCATGACAAGCAAGGCTCGTCTTCTGCTTGCGGAACGCGGACTGCCCGATAGCGCCAATGCCGGTTACGAGCTTTTCGACAATGTCGGTTCGCTGGGTCTCACATCCTTCATGCAGGAAGTCACCCGCGTTCGCGCCCTCGAGGGCGAAATTGGCCGTTCTATCCAGCAGATCGATGGTGTTGCCGCTGCACGCGTACACATCGTCATGCCGGATGTCGGTAATTTTCGCCGTGGAGAGCAGAAGCCGACCGCATCCGTCATGATCCGCGCCAGCGCCGCGGCGGGCCGCAAGGCCGCATCCTCTATTCGCCACCTCGTCGCTTCGGCTGTTCCCGGCCTTGAGGTCGATGACGTGACGCTGCTCGACTCCACCGGTCAACTGCTCGCATCTGGCGACGATGTCGGGAACGGCGCATTGAACCGCTCCCTCACGCTCGCACAGAACGTGCAGCAGGAACTCGAAACCAAGATCGACAAGGCGCTGGCCCCATTTCTCGGCATGGACAACTTCCGCTCCACTGTCACGGCAGAGCTGAACACTGATAGCCAGCAGATTCAGGAGACCGTTTTCGATCCCGAATCGCGCGTCGAACGGTCCGTCCGCACCACCAAGGAAGATCAGAAGTCTCAGGAAACCACGCCGGATTCGGCTGCGACCGTAGAGCAGAACGTTCCACAGGCGGCCCCACAGGGCGGTGGCGGCGGTCCGAAGTCTTCTGATGAGACGGCTAAGAAGGAAGAACAGACCAACTACGAAATCAACTCGAAGACAACCGCCACTGTTCGCAATGGCTACACCGTCGACAAGATTTCAATTGCCGTCGTCGTCAATAAGGGCCGTCTTGCGAAAATGATCGGCGAACCGTCCGATCAGGCCAAGGTCGATGCCTATCTTGCCGAAATGCAGAAGATCGTGGCGTCCGCTGCCGGTATCTCGACCGATCGTGGTGACGTCGTGACGATCACGGCCATGGACTTCCTGGAAACTCAGCTTCTCGATCAGGCAGTGGCTGGCCCGGGCTTCATGGAAGTGATGAGCCGCAACTCTGCCGGCATCATCAACTCGCTTGCCTTCGTCGTCGTCGCCTTCCTCGTGGTCTGGCTCGGTGTCCGCCCCATCGTTCGCTCCATGTCCGGCGGAAGCGCCTCTTCGACAGCGGAACTTGGTCAGGATGCAGCTGGTCTCGAACTGCCGGACTTCTCTCCCGGCATGGGCGGAGCAAGCGCGGGTGGTGGCCTTATGGATGGCTTCGGCGCGGACTTCGGCTTCGACAGCACAGACGATCTTCTCTCGGGCGATGGCGACAGCGGCGATTTCAACCGCCGGGTTCGCGAAGGGCCGGAACGTCGCCTTTCCCGCATGGTGGAAATCAGCGAAGAGCGCGCCGCCAAAATCCTGCGCAAGTGGGCAATCGAAAAAGCAGCTTGAACACGAAGGCCGGTCCAGCACCGGCCTTCTTCCGTTTTATCTCTTGCATCACACTGGCGCACATGGTCTGATTTGGAACGAAATTTACAATTTGTTCATCAAATCGACAATTTACGTTGGAATAGTTGAAATCAACTCTGTGCGAGATCGATAACATCAATATGCTTTCGTGGTATGATCAGGAGATAAATGCGGGGATGCCTTCGACTACGAATGGTTTTCCCTGTAGCTTTTCCTAAAATGAAATGATTCGGTCGCCAGATATGCAAGCCACAGACTGTGATTGTGTTCTGAATGGAAATGATTTCCATCCCGGTTAAATAATCTCCGATCAGGAGAGTAAGAGGGCGTAGGCTATTGAAGGTGGATGTTGATGTTCGCAGGCTGTCAGCCGCGCCGTTTGATAGGTCGGTGAAGCTATTGCCGCGCGATCAACTCATTCGAAACATTTCAATTGCGGCGACTGACGGTAACGTTACAGCTGCGGTGGAAATGCTTGCGACCTTTGCTGGCGCGTCGCACTATCTTCTGGCGCGGGAAGATCTTCTTCAGGAAGCCGGCCTCAATTTCATCATCACATCCGATTGGCCATTCGATCTCGTGCGAAGGCTGGGTGCGGAGCTGACCAACAATCAGAACCGCGTCAGCGAGATGGAAAAATGCCTGGCGCTTCTCAAGCCGCGTATGCTGTTTCTGCCTGACGATGCTGTCATTCCCCATGGCGTCGATCGGAAATATTGCGCCTTGACCTTCTGTGTCGGCCGGGTTCGTTTTTCGCTGCTTTTGCTGTTTGTGGAAGATGGCGTACCGGTGGATGATCGCCTGCGCGAAGCGGCGATGCTGGCGGGTTATTTTGCAAGCTCTGGCATTATCGCCGAATCTCGGGTTGAGCGAGACATCGATTTGACCGAGCGTGAACTCGAATGCCTCTTCTGGATTGCCGAAGGCAAGACCAGCGACGAAATGGCAACGATCCTTGGAATTTCCCGCAATACCATCAATAACTACATCACCAGCGTCATGCGTAAGACGGCAACCAAGACCCGCTCCGAGGCCATTGCCTATGCGGTTCGAAATAATCTCGTATGAGGGCGCGTGGGATGGGCTATTATAAGGAATCCGAGGCATCAAACGGCGAATATGCCGGTTCCGCCCGTGCAAATGCCTCCACCAGCCGCTCTGATCTTTTTCCCAAACTGGTCGCGATACAGCGCATTCTCGGTGCGAAGAACTTTGTGGTCCTGCGTGCTGTCGCCTCGGGGTTTCCAAACAAACGGAAACTGTTCTGCGAGATAGAGAATTGGGGCATCAACGCTAATGAGCAAAGCGCCCGTCTCGTCCAATCCATGGGAGAGCGACTGCTCGACCATATGGAGCGCTCGCTGCTGCCAGTAACCTGGAAGAGCGAAAACGGTTCGGGTTTCGCAGAGATACCCGACGTTCCCGCACTCATGGTCAGGCTCGTCAACGATGATCTCTCCTATGCCGGACTGGCTCTTCCTGCGCGCCTGGGAACGATTGGCAACGGGTATGTGGTGTTCTGTGGTGGGAATCTGCTGCTGGACAATGAAATGGTTCTTGAGCAGCACATCAAATGCACTGAAATCATGGTCGATCTGCTCGCACTTGATGAGCGTCGCGTGACGCCTGCGGAATCGCTGAGCGAACGAGAAGTCGCCTGCCTTCAACTTGCGGGCGATGGGCGCATCAGTGAGGAAATCGCTGTCAAGCTCGGCTTATCGGTTCACACCGTCAATGCCTATCTCGGCTCGGCTACCATAAAGCTCGATTCGGTCAACCGAATCCAAGCGATCGCGAAGGCTATCCGTATGGGCTACATTCATTAAAGCGAAGGTCGCTACCCGGTTTGGCGCGCACTATCTGATCATTTCGTAGTCAGGTCGTGACCTGAAAACCGTGTTTGATTTTCAGGTCACTGCGTCGGTTTATCTGACGAGGAAAGGCTCGGTGCGTGCGGGCAGGGTTGGCACATCGAAGTGATCGGGTGCCTTGCCTGCTTTTGCCTGCTTGCTCATCGTCTCATAGGCAGCCTCGAGATGACGGCAGTAGCGTTCTGCGTCGAAGAGCGGGCTGGTGAAGCGGTTCGCATCGATGCGGGCGCGGATTTCCTTGAGCTGTGATGGGTCCAGAGCATGGGCAACGGCCTGATCCACATAAGCGGCTTCGTTTTCGGCAATCAATTCCGGTGTCCCGATCGCGTGGAGCAGGCTTTCGCTGACGCGCGATGCGAAATTCGTGCCCTTTATCGTCAGAACCGGCAGGCCGGACCAAAGCTGCTCCGAGGTCGTCGTATGTCCGTTGACCGGGAACGTATCGAGCCCGAGATCAGCGACGGTGATACGATTGAGGTGAAGTTCAAACTCCAGCTTGCCCATGAAGAAGACGCGCTTTGCAGGAATGCCCATGGCGATGAACTTGGTAACGATATTCGTCTTGCTATCCTGGCTGTTGTGTAGAATCCAGATCACGCTGTTGGGTGCGCGCTTCAGGATGTCACACCAGAGCTCCACAGTGCGTGGCGTGATCTTACGGTTTGCATTGAACGACGCGAAAACGAAAGCGTCTTCTGGCAGACCGACATCGCCACGACTGATCTGTTTCGCAAGGGGTCGATTGATGGGATCGTTGGGCTGATAGCTGTCCGGCAGGCGGACGAATTTTTCGTAGTAATGGGGCTTTGAACTGTCTGGCAGCACGTGATGGTCGCCGATGACGTAGTCCAGATCGACATTGACTGTCGACCCCGGAAAGCCGATCCACGCGACCTGCACGGGAGCTGCACCCATGTTGAGAATGGCCGTGCGGTTGCCAGCCGTGTGACCTTTCAGGTCAACGAGGATATCGATGTTACGCGCCTTGATTTCGGCGAGTGCCTCGTCGTTGGTCATGTCTCTGATGGTGACGACATTGCCCCACAAGGTGCGGTCGGCCTGGTTTGTCTTCAACAGATCCGGATCTGAGTGGCAAAACAAGGTGACCTCAAAGCGGTCCCGGTCGTGCAGTTCAAGAACCCGACGAATAAGCTTCATGGTGGCGTGTTTGTCGAACAAGTCGGAAGAGAGGTAGCCGATCCGGATCTTCTGTCCCCACGCATGCGGCAGCTGATGCCGTTTGGCGGTCATCTCTGGTGTGAAGGCTGGGGTATTGCTGCGCGCCAGCTGGTTGATGTGTTCGTTATCGCTCCAATGGATATTGAAGAACGTGCCATCGAGCGAGATGAAGGACGTCTCTCCAGAGGCAACGGCTGCATCGATGATGGGCTGGTGCTTTTCGATCGCATCGAACTTGCTGTGTTCGCGGCAGAACACAAGATACATCAGGCGAACGGCCTGCTGGCGTGGCAACTTCGCCAAAAGCAGACGAGCGGTCTCGATGTCCTTCGGATCGAACAAATCCCAGGTCGTGATAGCGATCCGCGCGCCGAGCTTGACGTGCTCGATGGCGTCGCTTTTCATCAGGATGCTTTTCAGGGCGCGCGCAATACGCGGCTCGCCGCGTTCCAGCAGGATCGTGCCGACGATATAGGTGATATCGGGGTATTTGTGGAATTTGTGGATCAGCTTGTTGGACAGCGCGAGCGCTTTGTCTTTTTGTCCGCAGTCGAAGTAGAGTTTGATGCTTTCGACGAGATAGCTTTCGGCATCCATACCGTCCTGTTGATATGCGAGCTCGTAAGACGTCGCGGCCTGTTCAGGCATTCCGATCCGTAAACACGTTTTCGCCAGCAACGCATAGGTGCGCGCATCGCGTTTTGTGTCGATCAGCTGGTTCAGCGTCGAAAGAGCCTCCGTGTATTGGCCCGTCTTGAAATGTTTCGATGCGGCGGAATAGCTGATTTCGTTTAACATTTGTCTCGTTCTATCCTCTTGCCGTCTTTGTTTTGGGACGCTAGCCCGTGACGGACGCAGATCTTGGCGATTTAGAGTTTTGATAGATACTGCACGAACCTTGCTTGAAACAGGTCTGCTTGCGCGGTGCCTGCTTCATTGTGGTTAACCCCTGTCTCCGGCCATTTGCGCAACATTAACCAACAAAATCGACGGGTCTGGGGATATCCCTGAAATTAAGAACTTGGAAATGCTTGCCGCGCATTTTGATCCTGCGTGGCGGGTTTGGTGTCCAGTAGAAAACGGAACCGAGTGGCATGATGCCGAACCGTTCGCGCCGGTACTCGTAATCCGGCATGTCCCTCTCTTGTACCGCGTTTTAAGGGGCAACTTATGTCTAGCATCAACTTCAATTCCAGCGCCAGCTCTGCTCTCCAGACTTTGCGTAGCATCAATAACGACCTCGGCAAGACCCAGGATCGCGTTTCCACCGGCCTGAAAATCGGCGACGCTTCCGACGGTGCTGCATACTGGTCCATCTCGACCACGATGAAGTCCGACAACAAGGCACTCGGCGCAGCAACTGACGCACTCGGCGTTGGCGCGGCCAAGGTAGATACAGCCTACGCGGCCATGGACAGCTCGATTGACGTCGTCAACGAAATCAAGGCAAAGCTGACAACCGCCAGCGAAACATCCGTCGACAAAGAGCAGGTTCAGCTCGAAATCACCAAGTTGCAGGAACAGCTGACAGCTATCGGTCAGGCCGCTTCGTTCAACGGTGAAAACTGGGCTGTTCAGTCTTCCGACAGCTCGAAGACGACCGTTGTTGACGGCTTCATTCGCAACACAACTGGCGCGGTCAAGGTTACAACAGCGACCTTCGACTCTGGTTCCTATGCCATGTTCTCGACCATCGCTGATGGCGTTGGCAGCGGTGGCATTCTGTCTGCCGTCATGACAATCGCTCTCACAAGCGTATCGACGCAGGGCCAGATCGACGCGTTCCTGACCACGGTTGAAACTGCACTCGGCTCGCTGACGAAGGGTGCAGCTGCTCTCGGTGCTCTTTCGACACGTATCGACCTCCAGGACGAGTATTCCAGCAAGCTGAGCGATGCCATGGAAGCTGGTATCAGCCGTCTGGTCGACGCTGACATGGAAGAAGAATCGGCAAAGCTGTCGGCTCTCCAGACACAGCAGCAGCTGGCCATCCAGTCGCTGTCCATCGCCAACTCTTCGTCTTCGAACATTATTTCTCTGTTCCGTTAAGACGATTACGACAACTAAAAAAACTGGCCGGACCGCGAGGTCCGGCCTTTTGCGTTTGGTTCGTTAACAAAGTATTACTCATTTTATTTAGAAATTAACTAAATTTTTATACAATGTTTGGAAGTCCTTAACCTTAATGATGTTAGATCGGGTTATCGAAACGACGGCCGGAAGTTAACTATAGTATTCGGCAGGCATGACGCTGATCGTTGTTCACCGGTGAACCCGGAATGTCCCTTCAACTATACTTGCCAAAGGGGCAATTAATACTATGACCAGTATCTTGACTAACACATCTGCCATGTCTGCTTTGCAGACTCTCCGCACAATCAATTCCGACCTTTCCACGACACAGGACCGCGTTTCGTCCGGTCAAAAGGTTGGCAAAGCTGCTGATAACGTCGCCTACTGGTCGATTTCCACGACGATGAACTCCGACAACAAAGCGCTCAACGCTGCGACGGATGCTCTGGGCGTTGGTGCTGCCAAGGTTGATACTGCCTATGCCGCCATGGACAGCTCGATCGACGTCGTCAACGAAATTAAAGCGAAGCTGACAACCGCCAGCGAAACATCTGTCGACAAAGATCAGGTTCAGCTTGAAATCACCAAGTTGCAGGAACAGCTGACGGCTATCGGCCAGGCCGCTTCGTTCAACGGTGAAAACTGGGCGATTCAGGGTGACACAGCCTCCCAGACAACTGTTGTTGACGGCTTTATCCGTGACTCCGTTGGCTCGGTCAAGGTTACGACGGCTACCTTCAACGCCGGTTCCTACGCAATGTTCTCGACCATCGCTGATGGCGTTGGCAGCGGTGGCATTCTGTCTGCCGTCATGACAATCGCTCTCACAAGCGTATCGACACAGGGCGAAATCGATGCCTTCCTCACGACTGTTCAGACCGCTCTGGATGGCCTGACGGACGGTGCAGCTGCTCTCGGTGCTCTTTCTTCGCGTATCGACATGCAGGATGACTATTCCAGCAAGTTGAGCGATGCGATCGAAGCCGGCGTAAGCCGTCTGGTCGACGCCGACATGGAAGAAGAATCTGCACGTCTTTCGGCTCTTCAGACCCAGCAGCAGCTGGCCGTCCAATCGCTGTCGATTGCCAACTCTTCTTCGCAGAACATCATGACCCTCTTCAGAGGTTAATGATTTTCAAATTGAACGAAAAAGCCGCGCTTTTGCGCGGCTTTTTTTTTGGAAAATTAACGAGAAGAGAATTGAGAATTCCTTATTATTAACAATATGTTATTTGAGTTTAACGGTAATTTTCGGCCTTAATCTTCTATTCATGTAGGTAAAAAAACCCCTACGATTAAACCTTTGTTAACCATAAACCTGTTTTCTGTGGTCATCGAAACAGCGCACCGAACATTTTAGGTCGGTAAGCATGAAGCTGCCTGCTGCGTTTCCCGGCCTTGACCGGAATGTCTCTTCTTAAAGAATTGCCAAAGGGGCGCCCTGAAGATGACCAGTATTTTGACAAACACCTCTGCAATGTCTGCTCTTCAGACGCTGCGCTCGATTAATTCAGATCTTTCCGGCACACAGGACCGCGTTTCGTCCGGTTACCGCGTCGCCCAGGCGAAAGACAACGTAGCTTATTGGTCCATTTCCACCACGATGAACTCCGACAATAAAGCGCTGAATGCCGCTTCGGACGCTTTGGGTGTTGGTGCTGCCAAGGTCGATACCGCCTATGCGGCCATGGAAAGCGCGATCAGCGCCGTTGACAATATCAAGGCAAAGCTTGTCACCGCCTCCGAAGAATCGACAGACAAAGACCAAATCCAGCTGGAAATCGGCAAGCTCCAGGAACAGCTTTCCGCTATCGCCCAGGGGGCTTCGTTCTCCGGTGAAAACTGGATGGTGGCCGGTGACACGACGCAAGCAAGCGTTGTCGATGGCTTTATCCGCACCTCCGATGGCGGTGTGAGCGTCACCACGGCGAAATTCAACATCGGTTCCTACGCCATGTTCGGTACCATCAATGCCGACGGTGTGGGCGAAGAAGGTATCCTCGGCAGCATCATGAGCGTGCAGCTGACCAGTGCTTCGACGCAGGGCGACATCGATGCCTTCATGGACATCGTCGAAACCGCGATGAGCGGACTGACGGACTCTGCGGCAGCCATCGGCGCGCTTCAGACCCGTATCGATTTGCAGGACTCTTATTCTGCCAAGCTGTCGGATGCGATCGAGGCAGGTGTGAGCCGTCTGGTCGACGCTGACATGGAAGAGGAATCGGCCAAGCTATCGGCACTCCAGACACAGCAGCAGTTGGCGATCCAATCGCTCTCGATTGCAAACTCCAGCGCCTCCAACATCATGTCGCTCTTCCAGCAGTAAAATATATCTTTTCAAGATCAGAACCGCGCCCTCTGAAAAGGAGGCGCGGTTTTTTCATGTTGGTGGTCAGTCAAGACGCAATAGCGTGTCACCGGCCCCATCACGCAAGTTTCGCTATAGCTTGGGCTTGTATATAGCTTGTAACGGGGTTCGCATTTCGTTAACCCTAAGCCATGCAGCGATCATATCGCTTCGCACCTATGTCTCTTCATGATGAGAGCGCGGCTTTCGCCAGATAATCTGGCATGTCCTATTACTCCCTGCCCAATGTAGGTACCATGACCAAGATCATCTCCTCCGGCACCGTGCAGAGTGCACTTCAGACGCTTTTGTTTAGCGATGACACCCTGCAGAAGACGCAGGAACGCGTTACGTCCGGCTACAAGATAGCGTCTGCGGCGGATAATTCCGGGTACTGGTCGACGGCCACAAACATCAAGTCGGATTCAAACGTTTTGACGAGCGTTGGCGATGCCCTCAATCTTGGCGCATCCAAGGCCGATACAGCCTACGAAGCGGTGACGTCTCTGATCGGTGTGGTCGATCAGATCATGACGCAATTGACGACGGCATATGAGCCGGGTGCGGACAGAGGACAAATCAACGGCGCGATCAGTGCGCTGAAAAACAACCTTCAGTCCGTGTCGCAGGCCGCCAGTTTCTCGGGCGACAATTGGATATACAACACCGCAGAACAGCTTCCCGACACCAAGTCCGTGCCGTTTTCATTTCATAAGGATGTGTCTGGCGCCATTTCCTTGCAATATCTGAGCGTCGATACCACCCAGACCACATTGGTGGATACCAGCGATGCAAGCAGAGGATTGCTTACCGCAGGCGTTGACGCCAGTGCGCGTAACGCCGATGTCGCCTCTCCCGCGCGAGAATACTATCTCCTGAATGCGGGATCAGCGACTGGAGTTACTGGTACGGAAATCGCCGTTTCTGACACGACGACGAATGATGAACTGGATGACATGGTTTATGTCGTTGGCCAAGTGCAGAAAAAGCTGAATGAACTGGGAGGCTCTCTCGGTACGATGTCGAACCGTATGGACCAACAGACAACTTTTGTCAGTTCGCTGAAAGATTCCATGGATAAAAGCGTGAGCCGCCTGGTCGACGCCGACATGGAAGAGGAATCGACCAAGTTGACGGCATACAAGACCCAGCGTGATTTGGCGGTGGAGGTGGTGTCCATGGCGAACAACCATCGCAAGAGCATAGCGACTCTCTTTGGCTGATGTGCGGTGGGGTTCATCCTCGCACAAGTTTGAACCGCTACTTTCGGACACTGAATTGCTACCGGGTTTTCGCGCTCTCACGGAAAGTGCGACGTCGCTCCGCTGGCTGTATCTAAATGCCTTGGATTATTTCATGATTCTCTTCTCCATAGAAAAGACAAGCGCGATATTGGGCGAGGTGTGGCTATGAGCGGAGCGCTAGCGAAATATCTCAAGGACTTCAGCCAGTTCGTCCCGCCGCCTGAAGCACCAAGCGTATTCGAGCCCGAGACATCCGTGTCCTCCTTTGAAAGTGCCTGGCTGCCGGAACCCGAAATCGCCATCGATCTCGATGAGGAAAAGCGCAAAGCTTTTGCCGAAGGGCAAGAAGCGGGCAAACGGGAACAGCTTCTCAGTCAAGAGGCTGAACTGGAAGCACTGCGCGCCCTTCACAGCAAAGAGCTGGAGGCGATGCAGAACCGCTACGAGGATGAGATCGCAACGCATCTCGCGACCTCTGTCATCTCCATGAAGCAGGCGATTGCCGGAAATGTCGAGGCCGCCTGTTTTCGCCTGTTCGCCTTGGTGATGGAGCGGGAACTCGCGAAAACGACTGCCGCAGATATTTCGGCCGAGATCATTCGTGAGATTGAAGGCGGGTATGCTGGGACGATCAAGATCACCGGTCCAGAGCATCTCTTGTCCAAAATCCGCGACGATTTGGGCCCGGTCGACAATCAGGTCGATTACGACGAATCAGACGATATTGATATTAAAGTTCAACTGGATAGCTCAGTCTTGATGACGAGACTGGCGGAGTTCTTCCAGAACGCACGGGGTTTGGCTGATGAGTGAAGGCGAAAATCACCATCACGGCAAAAATGAAATCATCATCGTTAAACGCCATAAAGGCGGTCACGAAGGCTCGCACGGCGGTGCCTGGAAAATCGCCTTTGCAGACTTCATGACCGCTATGATGGCCTTCTTCCTCGTGATGTGGCTGGTCAATGCTGCAAACGAGGAAACCAAGGCTTCCGTGGCAAGCTATTTCAATCCGATCAAGCTGACGGACGAGAAGCCCGCCGACAAGGGAATGAAGCAGCCCGCAAAGACGGCGAAGGGCGAGGATTCGCAGCAAAAATCCGATACCAAAGCCGAAAAGTCCTTTGATGCCGCTGCTGCTGCCAGCGGTGACGACATGACCTCATCTTCGGGCGACAAGACGGCCTATTCCGAAGCCGCGTTTTTCGAGAACCCTTACGCGGTTCTGGCTGAAATCGCGCAGGAAGTCGGACAGCAGGCCAATGTCAGCGCCAAGGGCGAGGGCGGTGCCAGCAATTCCGGTCCATCGACCGGCGCGTCCGGTGGTGAGGCCTATCGCGACCCGTTCGATCCGGACTTCTGGAGCAAGCAGGTTGACGTGCGCCCCGATCAGGGCGGCATAGCGATCCAGGATACGGCTCTGCCTGAAAAAGCGCAGAAGAAGACAGATTCGAAAGCAGTGGCTGTTCCACAGGACATGGCCAGTGTGATCAATGACAGCGAACCGCCGGCTCCATTGAAGGCCACGGATGTCAAGGCGCAAAAGGTCGATCCGGGCTCGGTCGATGAGATAGGCGAACCGTCTTCGAAACAAAGCAAGACGAAGGTTGGGAAAACAGACGCTTCTGCAAAATCGACAGCAGCTGCCGCACAGGAAAAGACGACGGAGGAATTGCGCGACGAGATTGCCCAGCAGGTCTCCGGTGTTGCTGGCAAACTGGCCGAAGGCATCGTCGTCACACCGGCAGAAGGCGGAACCCTGATCACGATTTCTGAAAAGGCCAATACCGCCATGTTCGGTATCGGCTCTGCCGTGCCGCAAAAAGATCTCGTGCTGGCCATGGAAAAAATCGGCCAGGTTCTGAGCAAGCAGAAAGGTGCTGTCGTCATTCGCGGGCACACGGATGCGCGGCCCTACAGCAGTGACGGGAAAGACAACTGGACGCTGTCGATGGATCGCGCTCACGCGGCTTACTTCATGTTGTCTCGCGGAGGTCTGGATGAGACGCGCATCAAGCAATTGTCCGGCTTTGCCGACCGGCGTCTGCAAACTTCAGACGATCCGCTGAATGGTGCAAACCGTCGCATCGAAATATTGCTAGAGGATAGTTGAGGCAGCGGATGATGAAAGCGACCCGCATTGCTGTCTTGTTTCTGGGTATTCCGTGGCTGGCCAGCGCCAGTTACGGATACGCTCAGAGTGATCTGCCGCCGGCCAAAATCCTGCGATCTCTCCAGTTCGTTCAGGACTCGGTCGTCATGGGCGATCACTCTGCGCGGGAAATGCAGAAATATCTTCTGGAAACCATCGATTCGACCCTGAGAACGGCCGACACTTCGATATTCGAAGATTCACGAAATGCGGATGCGGCGCTCGCCTACATCATGAGTGGCGGCAACCCGCAAACGCTTGATTATCTTGTTGCGCGTGACGTTCAGGGACATTTCGATTCCCGCGTCATCAACGTTCTGCAGAAATATTTCAACGGGCGTGGCGTGCAGGTCGAAAAGATCATCACCGATATTCTTCCCGAATATCGCAAGGGTGTTCTCGGGCCATATCTGATGCTGATCGCGGGCAACATTGCCGTCACCAGAGATCCAGCGGCGTCCCTTGTTTTCTTCGATGATGCGCGTCTCACGGCACCTGGTACGATTATCGAAGAGGCTGCGTTGCGGCGATCAATCATCGCGATGATACAGACCAAGCAGCACGAAAAGACCCTCGAATACGTTCGAAAATATGCGGTCAGATTTCTGCATTCGCCCTACGCATCACAGTTCGCCGATCTCTTCGTCAGTTTCGTTGTCGAAAGCTTCGGGCCGGTTTCCAAGGATAACATCACGGAAATCGCGGATTTGATGGATCCCGAACGGGCTGAGGAAATCTATTTGCGCATCGCGCGTCAGGCCTCCTTACGAGGCCAGGTCGAGCTAGCGCGTTTTGCGACGGACGAGGCGAAAGCGCTGACATCACAGACTGGCGATACCTCGCGGGCACCTTTGTCGGCGCTGTATTCCGGCCTGGCAGACGTTCCGAGCGGTGCTGTCCATAGTGCCAGCGAGACGCTGGCGAGCATACCCAACGACGAACTGTCTTCGCGCGATCTTGCGCTTCGTGATGCAGCCAGATCGATTGCCGAACAAATCGTGAGAGCGCCAGCCTCTGCAAGCCCGCCGGAAGGCATTGGGGCAGGCCTGGCAGATGATGGCAAGCCTGTCTTGCAGGCCAGTAATGATGATGCCGACTCACAGAAACAGTCAGGGCAGGCCGTTGCTGGAGCACCTTTGAGAGAATTCTTCGACAAGAGCCGCGCTCGTTTGAACGAGATCGATTCCTTGCTGGAGCAGGAGGAGAGATAGAATGAATGTCTTAAAGACTATTCCCGGTAATGCTGAGATTGTCAGTCAGGCAAGCCGTCAGGACAGAGATAGTTCGTCGAAGCGGGGAGGATCGGGCTTTTCCGATACCCTCGACAAGGCCGCTCCTTCCAAGCAGGCTCCGGCCAGCAAATCTGCAAATAGCAATGTCGACGCTGCACAATCGGCAACGGCTGCCCAGACCGATACCGCAGAGACGCCTGTCACCGCTGCACCGACTGCGGCTGCCAACAAGACCATTACCACGCCGGGAATCTTTCTCGAGGCAACGAACGCTACAGTCGCTCCGCCAACGACACAGACGGCGATACCCGCACCGTTCGATGGGCTTCAGAATGCCAAAGCCGTGCAGGCTGGCCCGGTCGCTGTCGCGCCGCTCCTTGAAGCCACGGATGAAACCATGCCGCTGCCGGTGATGAGCGATCTGGCGAAGCTTGTCACCGCATTGAGTAAAACATCTGCCTCCTCTGCACCTTCTGAAACGGACAGCACTGTCGAAACTGGCGACGACGTAGATGATGTGGATGTTGCCTTGCCTGAGGCCTCCAGCCAGAACAACGATCTTTTGACGCTGCTTGCTTCGACAGTGATGCCGATCGAGCAAACCACCCAGCAGAACGCACCTCCGGCCCGCGGTGATGGAAACTCCGCATTGGGTACCGTGTCAGGCGCGGCGCTTGGTGGTGAGCCGATCGATGAAAGCGCGACGACCAGTTCAACCGTCGTACGATTGCAGAAGCAGGATGCGTCGGCTCTCGATCTTCATTTCGACACCAGCGAGGATGGGTCTACGAAGGTCGACGTATCGAAGGCTTCAGGTGATGTTGCCGATGTTGTGCAGGTGGTGGAAAGCAGACGATTTGTAGGATTGGCACCGACATCCAACGCAGCAAGCATCACGACGGCGATGGCGACTGACCCGGAATGGGCCACAGCCATGTCGGGTCAGACAAGTAACTCTCCGATGATCTCAAGCACAGGGCAGGTCGTCCACGTCTTGAAGATCCAGATGACACCCGTGGACCTGGGGCACGTTACCGCTGCCATGAAACTGGTCGGAGATGAGCTCAGCGTGCAACTGACCGCACACACGCTCAAGGGCTATAGCGAGCTGCAAAAGGACAGCTCTGGAATTCTGGATGCACTGAAATCGCAGGGCTTTACCGTGGAACAGGTAACAGTAACCCTTGCCAGCGGCGCGGACCGCCAGGATAGCGGCACCAATAACCGCCAATCCGCGGATACGGGCCAGCAGGGTGCACAACAGGGCCAGCGTGGCCATGAAGAGAAGCAACAGGAACAGTTCTATCGGCAGCCGGGAAGCAACGCCAGAGAGGAGACCATCAGCCATGAAAGCGTTTCACGCCCTGAAGTACCTGCTCGCGTTGCCAGTGCTCGTCCTGACCACGTTTACCTGTGAGGCTTCTCAACCGGTCAACACGGTCGATTGCGAACGGCAAATACATGCTGCGGCAGATCGCTACGGGATACCGGAAGGTATTCTCTATTCGGTCGGACTGACTGAAACGGGACGCAAGGGCTCTCTGAGCCCCTATGCCATCAACATCGAAGGCAAAGCGTATTTTCCCGAAAATCTGCCAGCTGCCTACCGCTTGGTCGAAGATGCCCAACGGAGCGGCGCGAAGCTGATTGACATCGGTTGTATGCAGATCAACGTTTATTTCCACGGTGCGGAATTCAACTCCGTTGCGGAAATGTTCGACCCCTCCAAGAACGTCGCTTACGCCGCACAGTTCTTGAAACGGCTCCATGATCGTCATGACACATGGACGATGGCGGTCGCCAGATATCATGCGGGACCCAATAATGACCCCGCCCAACAGCGTTATGTTTGCCGGGTCATCAGCAATTTGATCGCCACCGGGTACGGTCAGTGGACTGCCAATGCGAGAAATTTTTGCTTGGGCTGAGCAACCAAAAGTTGAGTATGGTTCACTTAATCAGCCCCCAAACAAATGCGGCGAGATTCTGACAAAAAAGGCAAGGCAAGCACTAAGTGGGTTGACTCGCACTTTTCCCCCGAAAAAATATCCTTAATTTTGGAATGGCATACTATATATAGATCAAATCGGGACAATATGGTTAATCAATTATTAATTAATGTCTGTGATTTTTTGTAGTTGTGAGAGATTCCCGCGATTCGTACACCCTAGCATGTAGATTGGCTACACTGATTCGGAGGCGGACGAATGATCGTGGTAGTTGATGAGCGGAAGCTTGTTAAGGACGGGTACACAGCCCTTTTTGGGCGCGAGGGAATTCCCTCAACTGGATTTGATCCAGCTGAATTTGGCGAATGGGTAAACACGGCGGCGGACTCGGATATTGCGGCAATCGAGGCATTCCTGATCGGTCAGGCGGAAGCAACTCACGAGTTGCCGCGGGCCATTCGTGATCGCTCTCAGGCACCGGTGATTGCGGTCAGCGACCATCATTCTTTGGATGCTACCCTGGCGCTGTTTGACTCTGGCGTGGACGATGTCGTCCGCAAGCCGGTACATCCACGTGAAATACTCGCTCGCGCGGCAGCTATTCGCCGTCGCCTGTCGGTTCTCACGCATTTCACAGATGCTGGACCGATCCGAGTATTCTCGGATGGACGTGATCCAGAGGTGAGTGGCGAAGTTTTCCCATTGCCGCGCCGTGAGCGCCGCATTCTCGAGTATTTAATCGCAAACCGCGGACGTCGCGTTTCGAAAGCACAGATTTTCAACGCTATCTACGGTATTTTCGACGAGGAAGTCGAAGAGAACGTTGTTGAGAGCCACATAAGCAAGCTGCGCAAGAAACTGCGCAAGAAGCTTGGCTTCGACCCGATCGATTCTAAAAGGTTTCTTGGTTACTGTATCGATTGGGCGTAACTATACGCCTCTAAATATTTGAGTTTATTCCGAAATCAACTCTGCAAGTCCCGCGCCGCATCTCCATAAGAGTGCGGCGTTGTTCGTTTCGCCTGGGCGGAGGCGACAATCAAGGTGGTCTAATTTCAACACTAACGGCAGGTCTCGAAAAAGGTTCCACGATAAATTTTATTTTCTTCGGCTTTTCTAACAGAGAGAAAAACAGACAGCCTCACGCAAGGCCCACATCCTAACTTTGGTACAGATAAGAACAGAGGATTCGAGATGAGCCTTTTTGGAACGATGAAGACTGCCGTGTCCGGCATGAATGCACAATCAAACAAGCTGGGCACTGTCGGCGACAACATCGCGAATTCCAGCACGACCGGCTACAAGAGCGCATCGACTGCTTTCTCTTCGCTCGTCTTGTCCTCCAGTGGCGGTAACTACAATTCCGGCGGCGTCGACACCAACGTAAAGTACTCGATCTCCCAGCAGGGCGCGGCGGTGGCCACGCAATCGTCGACGGACCTTGCGATCAATGGTGATGGCTTTTTCGTTGTCCAAGATACGGCCGGTAATATCTTCCTGACGCGTTCCGGCTCGTTTACTGCTGACGACAGCGGTAACCTCGTCAACAGTGCCGGCTTCACACTGCTCGGCTATGAGTACACAGGCACCACACCAACGACTGTCATCAACAGCTATGACGGTCTTGTTCCAGTCAACGTGTCGGCCAACGGTATGACGGCAACGCCTTCGACCTCCGGCTCGCTGACGGGCAACCTCAGCGATTCCGCTCCGATCGTGGATGCGGCGAACCTCCCGAGTGATAAAGACGCTACCGTGGTTGTCGATCAGATCAGCACGTTGAAGACGTCGGTCACCGGTTATGACGCTCTCGGCAACGAAATCAAATATGATTTCTATTTTTCCAAGACGGCAGACAACGAGTGGGAAGTTAGCGTGTACGATGCGAAATATGCATCCAGCACTGGCTCCTTCCCATATTCCCAAGACCCCTTAGTCGCTGGTGAACCGATGGCTTTCGACGTCGACACCAAGACTTTTGATCTGTCGAGTATCGTCATCGACGACCCGAACAATGACACCAGCATTACGATCGACTTGTCCGGCATGACGCAGTTCGCGGCAACCAATTCGACAATGGAGCAGGGCAAGGTTAACGGTAACCCGGCTGAGCAAGTACAATCCATCTCCATCACTGCCGATGGTACTGTCTACGCAACTTATGCCAAGTCCTCTGCCCGCGCTCTTTTCCAGATCCCGCTGGCTGATGTCGCAAGCCCGGACAACTTGTCAGTCCTTTCAGGAAACGTTTTCCAGACCAGCGCAGAATCCGGCGTCGTGACGCTCGGCTTCGCCGGACAGACAGGTTTCGGTACGATCGCCTCCAAGCAGCTCGAGTCTTCGAACGTGGATATCGCCACCGAGTTGACGGAAATGATCCAGGCGCAACGCAGCTACACAGCCAATTCCAAGGTATTCCAGACGGGTTCCGATCTGATGGAAACTCTTATCAACTTGGTACGATAACAGTTTTAAAGGACGGGTGAATGTCGCTTGCTTCGGCGCTTAATACGACAAAGGCAACTCTGAGCAACACTGCTGTTCAGACCGGTGTCCTTTCGAACAACATTTCGAATGCCAGCACCGCTGATTACAATCGCCGTACTGCGATCACGACCACGAATGCTACAACAGGCGCAATCACGGTCAAGATCGAACGTACGGAAGATACCGCGCTTTTGAAGCAGGCACTGTCGGCGACATCCGACGACGCAGGCAGACAGACGTTCCTCGATGGCATGAACTCGCTCAGCGTCGTTTTGGGTGGCACCGAATATACCGCAGCGCCCTCCACTTATCTCGCTGCCTTTCAGGACGCTTTGCAGACCTATGCGGCGTCACCAAGCGATGTGACATTGGCCTCCGCGGCGATCAGCGCCGCGACCGATGTCGCGAACTCCTTGAATACATCGACCCAGTCAGTTCAGCAGCTCAGAGCGGATGCTGATGGTGAAATCGCCACGACCGTCGGCACACTCAACAAGCTCCTGTCCCAATTCGAGCAGGCCAACAATGCCGTGACCTCTGCGACGGCCACAGGTAACGATCCGAACAACGCGCTCGACCAGCGTGAAGGCATTCTCAAGCAGATTTCGGGGATCGTCGGCATCTCGACTGCGGTTCGCTCGAATAACGACATCGCGATCTACACCAGCGACGGTACGACCCTGTTCGAAACGACAGCGAGAAAAGTCTCGTTTGATTCGATGAATGCCTATGACGCCAGCGCCACCGGTAGCAGCATCTACATCGATGGCGTCGCCGTAAAGATGGGCGAGGGCAGCAACACGACGGCTAAGGGCAGCCTTCCGGCACTTTTACAGCTGCGTGATCAGGTCTACCCAAATTATCAGGCGCAGTTGGATGAGATCGCGCGCAGCGTCATGGGTGCCTTCGCTGAAACAGACGGTAACGGCGACGCAATCGCTGGACTGTTCACGACCAAGGATGGCTCGGACGTTGATTTTTCGACTGCCGAGATCATTCCAGGTCTGGCCGGTTTGATCAGCGTCTCAGCCGATGCCACCGCGACGCCGACCAAGCTTCGTGACGGCAGCATTGCCGGCGATAGCCCAAATGTCGATGGTTCGACCGGTTACTCTGAGCTTTTGTATAAGTACGCTGCCAATCTCAACACGCAGGTCGAATTCGATCCCAAGGCAGGGATATCCACGAATGTTACCCTTCTGAGTTTCGCCACGGACTCTGCCGGTTGGGTAGAAGAGTATCGTAGCAACGCGACGACGGCTGCGGAAAGCTCGTCGGCCATGTTGAACAAGTCGACCGAAGCCTATTCCAACTCGACAGGCGTCAACCTCGATGAGGAGCTGATCCAGATGCTGGATATCGAGCAATCCTACAAGGCTGCCGCAAAACTGATGTCGACGATTGACGAGCTTTTGAAGACGCTAATGGAGGCCGCGAACTGATATGAAGACCACCCCCATTTCTTCACAATCCATTAGCAATGCCATGCAGTTGACCGTCACCAATGCGCAGACGGAAATCACGAAATTGCAGACGGAAGCCGTGACCGGCACCTATGCAGACGTTGGTCTGGAGCTTGGAACGCGAACATCCACCAGTCTGGATTACACGCGTGAAAGTGCCCGTCTCCAGTCTATCATGGATTCCAATT
This sequence comes from Agrobacterium sp. DSM 25558, assembly GCF_900100825.1. Lineage (NCBI taxonomy): Bacteria > Pseudomonadati > Pseudomonadota > Alphaproteobacteria > Hyphomicrobiales > Rhizobiaceae > Agrobacterium > Agrobacterium sp. DSM 25558. The sequence goes on from NZ_FMUD01000002.1 coordinate 62,210, forward strand.
CCATCGCCGAGCAGCGAATGGATGCTTCTCAGCTCGCCATGGAAAACATGTCGGCCTCGGCGCAGAGCCTTTTGAACTCGGTCATTGCCCTCAGCGGCAACACCGATGCCAGTAGCCTGAGCGTTGCCAAGACGACGGCGATGTCCACTTTGGAAAATTTCGTCAGCTATTCGAATACGGCTGTGAACGGCGAATATCTCTTCTCCGGCATCAACACGGACGCGCAGACGCTGGGTGACACGTTCATCACTGATATCGCCGACGATTTCAACGCTCAGTTCTCGGCCCAGTTTCCTGATCCGTCTGCGGTCACCGCCGACGAGATGAAAACGTTCCTGACGGACTACCAGGACAGCTTCGATTGGCCGTCATGGACAGGTGCGTCCGAGACGACCATGAGCAGCCGTATTAGTACTTCGGAAACCGTATCTACATCCACCACGGCCAATTCCGATGGTTTCAAAAGCCTTGTACTCGCAGGTGTGATATCGTCTCAGCTGGTAAGCTCTGGATTGAGCGCAAGTGCGCTATCCGTCGTCAATGACACGACTACGAGCCTCGCTGGTTCTGCAATTTCCGGCATCGATACCCAGCGTTCGAAAATTGGCCTGTCCCAGGAACGAGTGGAAAAGGCGAATACCTACATGAGTTCTCAAAAGACCATCATCGACACTCAACTGACCAACCTTGTTGGCGTCGATACCTATGAGGCCTCGACCCGTCTGACCGAGCTTATGAACCAGGTCGAGACCTCGTACTCGATCACGTCGAAAATACAGGGCCTGAGCCTGGTAAACTATCTCTAGTGAAAACAGAAAACACCCATGACAGGTGGCAGTTAAGACCATGAAGGAAAGATGAATGTTCCAGTTTTCATATGCGGAGATAATGGAGGATGACCCCAATATCGCCCGCGATAGAGAAAGACAGGTTCTCGACAGGTCGATTGAACTTCTCGCCATCGCCAAAGAGCGCGATCAATACGGCAAGGACGGGATCGAAGCAATTTTTTACACGAGACGCGTTTGGACCAGGCTTATCGACGACCTTAAGCAGCCTGAGAATGAGCTTCCCGTTGAACTGAAAGCCAACCTGATTTCCATCGCTATCTGGATTCTTAGAGAGTGCGAGCACATTCGCAAACGTAAATCCAAGAATTATCAGGGCATAATCGACGTTACAACCATCATCAAGGATGGATTAAAATGAAAAGCACGCTGCGCATCTCTTTGAAGTCTGGGGAAAAAATCTTCATCAACGGCGCTGTTCTGCGCGTTGACAGGAAAGTGTCTCTGGAGTTCCTCAATGACGTGACCTTCCTTCTGGAAAATCACGTTCTTCAACTCGAAGACACCACGACACCTTTGCGGCAGCTCTATTTCATCGTCCAGATGATGCTGATCAACCCGGAAGGCAAGGAGCAATCACTCTCGCTGTTCCGCAAATCGATCACCATGTTGCTGACAACGTTCAAGAACGAAGAAATTCGCTCAGAACTGAAGCGGATTGATGCAACGGTATCGTCCGGCCGTCCTTTTGACGCGCTCAAGACCATTCGTGGCCTTTATGCGAAGGAAGAAGCCATTCTCAACAGCCATGAAATCACACCTGCGGTGGTGAATGAACTGAGACGGGAAATCTCACCATGGTAGACAGCGTCACAAGCACTACAGCGACGACGACAGCAGCAACGACAGCGGCCTCCAAGTCCGATTCGAAAGCCGCAACACTGGACTACGATAACTTTCTGCAGCTTTTGATCGCCCAGATGAAGAACCAGGATCCGACGGATCCGATGGATGCCAGTGAACAGGTCGCGCAGCTCGCGACCTTCTCCCAGGTCGAGCAGACGATCAAGACGAACACCAATCTTGAAAACCTGATCTCTATCAATACGCTTTCGAACGCATCGTCTTATATCGGCAAGACATTGACGAGTGCGGACGAAAAGACGACGGGCGTCGTTGCTTCGGTGAAGGTAACGTCTGACGGTCTTACGGCGACCACGACAACTGGTGGTACGATCGTCATCGGCTCAGGCATCAAAATCGCTGATACCGCAACGACCGCGTCTTAACGGTTGGTCGCGAATCATATACCGCTCTATCCAGACGGAAACGGCGTCACTGAAATTTTGATTTCTCAATTCGGCTTCGTGACGCCGATTGGATCGAGCGGACTGAAATGAATGAGGCCGACGCTCTCGACATCATGCAAAATGCGATCTGGACTGTCCTGATTGCATCCGGTCCTGCGGTATCGGCTGCCATGGCAGTCGGTATCATCATTGCGCTTATCCAGGCACTGACGCAGATCCAGGAAACGACCCTAACATTCGTTCCCAAGATCATTGCTGTCATGGTCGCAATCGGCCTTTCCGCGCCCTTCGTCGGCTCTCAGATCGGCATGTTTACCAACATGGTTTTTTCCCGCGTTCAATCCGGCTTTTAACGCGGTTGAAGTGATGTGAGCGCGCGCGTACGCGCTCTTCATCTTCTCAGCGAGCCCCGGCCATAATATTGCAAATGCCTTCGCGAACGACGGCTTTGTCGGTGACCTGACCCGCCTGAATATTGAAAACAACATCCACTCTGACGCCAGCACCTTTCTGACGGGCAACAACGCGCAGCGTCTGAATTCGGCCCGAGCCCGTTGTTTCCTGAAAGGCATCGACAGATGACAGGGCCTTGTCGATCTTCACACCGGAAAACCCTTCCGCTGAAACCGCCTGCGCGAGTTTCTGCAAGACAGTGGACGCCTTGGCCTTTGGAAACTCCTGCCAGGATTTATAGCTCATCGCTGACATCAAGGGCACGCCCGATACCTTGAAGTTCGTCTCGCAGGTTGCCGCCTGTGCAGCGCCGGCGATAAGAAGCAGGCCAAAAGTCGCTACCGCAAATTTCATTGTCGCTCTCCAATGGTCGAATGCGCGCTGAAATTGTCACAATAGCCATAATAGTCAAGAGCATAACGGCCGCGCACCACGAACATAAGATTGTCATGACCTCTAAGGATTGTCTCTGAGGGTCCCGTAAGCCATTGAAATAATTGAAGTTACCCGTATCGTCTTACCTTGAATTGTCTCTCCTGACTCCACAGGCCTGTCTCTGAATGTCAGTAGGCACAAAAAAAGCCCGCGAATGCGGGCCTGAACGTCAAAAATCCGAGAGACAAACCTAAGCGTTCGGCGGCAAAAGAGAGGCCTCCGAGAGCTCTTTCTTTCGGTAGTAAGTTGCGATCTTTCCAGACGCTTCGAAAACGGGTTTCATCCCGTTTTTGTCGAGTTCGCCCTTCATCCGGGCGATGTTCCGACGCCATCCTCTGGCGATCCCGTAGAGGGAAAGATGACTGTCGAGAAACCAATCGACGGTGGATCGGTGAACGAATGCCTGCGGGCGCCGCGTCCTCGGATTTGTCCTGACCTCAATCGGTAGGACCCCGTTACTCACCAAGGCAGACACTGTCGCGTCTGTCGTCGCCAGCACGTTCTTGACCTCGGTCATGCTGAGGTAATCATCCGCGCCTCCCCAGTCACCCACCGATACGGGCAATTCCGCTACGTCAACAAGGATGCTGTCCATGGTCCTCGAACCGTCTGCGTAGGCGACACGGTTCAGACGCCCTTCAACGACCATCTCCAGGATATCGTCGATCGACAGGCTTTTTCGGCGGCAGGCCTGGGCCAGAGTAACGAGGTCGCTAGATGCGACGGGTGATCGTCCGAAAAGCCGTTGGCGGAACCTTTCGAATTCGGAGACTTCCACCCGGTAGAAGGGCCGGTCGCCCTTGACGCCGTTTTCGGAGACCGGAAGCATCCCCCGTTCGATGAGGTCGCGCACCCTGTCTTCATGCGTCTGCAGGGCCTCGGCCATCTCGGTCGTCGTCATAGATCGCGCCGCGCCACCTAGCACGTTATCGGCATCGCTGACGGAGAAATAGACCTGGCGATCCGAAAGCCGAGATGGCTCGATAACTCCGCGCTCCTCCAAAAGCTTTCTGACCCTCAACCGATCCATGGAATATTCCAACCCTGCCGAACGGACAGAATGAACTTGCCGCTGTTCAACGGTCGTGACGAATCTGTCGCCTGGACCGACGGGTACGTGGCGCTCCACTATGGTTTGAAACAACTCGATGGCCTCGGCATAGGAAGGAGCCTTCACGTTGCGACGAAGGTGGCGCACCATCGGTCCGAAGAACTCGGTGATGGTCAGCGCGGCAGGGCGATGGAGATCGATCGCCGCCTTGACCACCGCCTCGATCTCGTCCTTTCCACCCTTGACGATGTTGAACCCGACTGCCCTGATCCCCATGGACGAAGCCGTCACCCCGCCGATGCGGAAGTCCGGAAGACGGTTGTGCACGAGCCAGCCGACGAAATGGAAAAGCATAAGCAACACGTGGACCTCCTGACGGTCGATGAACGACCGGGTTCGATTTCCTGCGATCCTGCCCTCGATGTAGGCATCAACCTCGATCTCGCTCCCGGCCACAGGCGATCCGGGATCACACCTCAGGTGGCATCCTTCGGATACGAACAGCCCCACGTCTGACATCGGAGCGCCGTCGTCCGCTTCAACGAGCAACTCGCGATGACGGGTGCAGGAGGTCACCGCCGTGGTAAGCCACGCCGCCCGCTCGTATGGCCTTCCCTGCGGCCGGCCCGCCCCATTCTCGATATCCTCGACGAGGCAGCGGGGGCAGAAACGAAAGCGCCCCGCGACCCGCATTTCCTTGCGGAAGACGGCGTCGCCGAGCCGCCACTCGCCTGCCTGCTCGCTGACAGGCACGGCGAAGCGCCGCAGTTGGTCGGCCGCCACTCCGGACCACGACGACAACAGTTTGACTGCGTCCTCCTCTCCACGGAAGACGGCCCTGGCCATAGTGTCGCCAAGCAAGGAGGTCATGGATGGGTAAGCCATCGCCCGCGCAAGCCGAGACGCCAGGCTCAGAGGCGTCTCGGTCTCGGGGTGGAAGGTTACGGTGACGGGTAGCCTCATCCGCGCCCCCTTTTCGGTGGCGGTGGTGCGATATCGTCGAGCGCGTTGGCGGGTACTATCTCGCGCCAGTTGGTCGCCACGAACACGTTGTCCCCACGGGCACACCCAACCATATCCGCGTAGACCTTCGTAAAGTCCGAGAGTTTTACCTGAGAGCGTCCGAGATCGGCCGCCCGGAAACACGCCTCCTGCACGAGTTCGACAAGCGATCCGAACGCACCGCTGGCGGCGCGGCAGAGCCTCTCTCTGAAGACGGCCGTTAGCGTGTCGTCGGCACGGGTCATTCCGCAATCTTCGCAGACGACGGCCTGGACGATCTTCTCGATCCATTGTTCGTCATCCGGATATTCGATCGGCTCGTAACGCATGACGTAGGATCGACGTGCGAGCTGACGGTCGCCCTGAAGGAACGTCGCGAGGGCAGGCACGCCGGAGTAGATAGTATGGATTGGCCAGCCTTCGATCTGGATGAGCGTCTTGAGCGTGTCCTGCACCTCTTGAACAGCCTTGGGCGTGTTGCTGCGAAGGACGTCCTGCATTTCGTCAATCCAGATCGCCTTGACGCCTCGCTCTCGCAACTGCTCTTCGAGGAAAACATAGAGTTCGGGATCGGTCATACGCGGCGGTGCCGGGACTTTAATTGCCTTGAGGAGCCTCATGGCCAAAGCTTTCATGCCGCAGGGCTTGGGAGGCCTGATGCGGATGAGCGGGGTCACCTCGTCTCCGTAGTGATCGCGGTAGGTCTTCCATTCGGGGACGAGCGCCAAAATGCGCTTGATGGACGTCGTCTTCCCACTGCCGGTCTCCCCGATAACGAACAGGGAGCGACGCTGCGAGCCGCGCCGCCCTTTTGCCATCGCCTTGGCATTGTTGCGAAGGCTGTCGATGCGCGTCTTCAGGACCTTGTCACGACCCGTTTCGAAATAGCGCTGGCGGCTACGCTCGCGGATCGCGTCCGCGTTGATCTTCTTGGCCATGATCAAACCTCATCCTCATCGTCAAACTTGGAGCGCGTCAACGCGACTGCCGTGGCAGCCGGTTCCTCGCTGTCGGGCGTCGGGTCCGGCTTCTTGGGGGCGGGAATTTCACGATCCAACAGGAGCGCTCCTGTAGGGACCGCGTCAGGCATCGGTTCCATGACCTCTCCGGCCTCGCAGTTGGCCTCCCAGCCGCGTACGACTTTCCGGTTGAGGTCTTCCATGTCCTCGGCCGTTGGGACGCGCGCTCCAAGGTTTGCGCGGGCGGTGGCGGCCTCTCCTGTGCGGCGCATGCGGCGCATGCCCGCATACATGACCTTTAGGTCCTTCTTGGTCTTCTCGGCGATCTCGTCACGTTCGTCCTTGAGGACGGCGAGCCACTCGTGGAACGAGACGGTGTCATCAAAGCCGAACGCGTTTTCAACAGCGAAGTATTCCGTCGCGTTTCTGGCTTTGACGAGAACATGGCGCGCGTACATCAGGTCGTACATCACGTCGATCGGCTCCTGGCCGTTCTCGCGGCGAAGGGCGTTGAGCCTTTCGTCGCGATAGGTGACGCCTAAGACAACGATGCCGTTTTTCTGGATCGTGGCCGTCGTCGGATAGCCGAATGCCGCGATCATACGAAGCTGGCTGGGAGGGTATTTGATCTCGATGGAGCTGGAAGCCTCGACCCACTCGTTGTGCGGAGTGTTGCCGCCAATCCCGCCGTGGCGCTTGCGGTGGTAGATGTCGCAGACCGCGAAGATGATGATCCGCGCGAACTCGTCCATGAAGACGCTCACGTGGGCCTCGGCATTGTAGTCGCCCTCTCGTGAACGGACGCGAAGGTCCGGCCGTCGAGAAAATGCGTGATCAGCGGACCGATGATACCGAAAAGCCTCTCGATAAAGGGACGACGCGCCGGATCGCCCGCGGGCTGGCGCACAATCGTTACTCCGATCGACTGAGCGCCCGTGATGAAATGGCCGGAGACCTGCGCGGCACCGTTGTCCATCGACGCGAGATCGGGTTTGACGCAGGCCGACCAGTCGGTCTCCGCGCCGACCATCCGCGACAGATCGGTCTTGTCGACCATGGCCATGCGCAGCACGCCAGCGATCGCTTCCGCCGAAGCGGTCGGCGTGATCTTGATGCCGAGCACGTACCTGGTGGCGACATCGATCGCCACGGTGACGCAGACACGAAGGGTCTTTGGGAGTGCCTCGATGAACACGTCTGGCAGGTACGCCCACACGCCGGTCTTCACCAGCAGCGTGATCAGGTCTCCCTTCCATTCGTCGATCTCGATGTGAGCGCCGGGCCGTTCGATATCGAAGCTTCCCTTCACGTCGCGGAAGTGCTTGAGCGCCGCCTCCTCGCCCTCACGGCTTGCCATCACCTCGAATTCGTCGAAGCGGCCGATGGCATTCTTCGTTTTGGTGAGCGAAAACTGGAGCAGTGCGTCCGCACCCGCCGCGCGGCGCCTGTCGTTTTCGAGGTCAAGTTCCGCGAGGTAGCCCGCATGTACCTGCGCGGGGTTGGGCCGCAGACGGCTGAGGTACTCGCGCGCCATTTTCTGGTGGAAGAGTTCGCTGGCACGGCACGGGATTACCGTGCGGCTTCCCGGGCCATGGTGAAGCGGTACGAAGACGACGGGGTTGCGCCCCGAGGCAAGATACTTGTCATAGTCGCGTTTGAAGGTTTTCCAGCTCGGCGCGTTGGAGACTTCGGCGATCGCTTGTCCGGTGCGACGACGGCGACCGTTTTTCTTTTTCTTCGTATCGTCCAAGCCGTGCAGTTGGTCCCACCAGGTGTCCAAATATGGCTCGAGATTTTCGGAAAACGGAAGCCGCGTCCCGTTGCGGTACTCCGCCTCGTACTTGTCGATCAAGCCCACGCGAAGCTGCGCGTCGTGCTGGACCTTGGGATCGAACGAGTTCAGCGTCTTGTCGCCGTGGACGGCGAGCGTGCGCTGGATCGGGGCGCTATGATAATAGTAGATCACCTCGGCCTTCCCGGTTCTGAGGCGGGTCCAGACTTCCAGGCGGGACAACACCATCGTGCGGTCTAAGTCCTCCTCGTGGGCGAAGGTGTAGGTCAGGCTGTCCGAGAAGACCGGGATGTAGTTGCGCGTGCCTTCGCGATAGCGGTCGGTACGCCCCAGAGATACGAGGGAATGGGTGTGGCTGCGGGTCGGGAGGGGATGACTGCGGGGCATGTGTGTTTTCCTTTCGATGCTTTGGTTTCTTCAGACGGAACGGGATCGGATTTGCCGAGGGTGAGCCATGCCAGGTCGTCGATCCGGGCCTTGCCCTCGGCGACGAGTTCGCCGAGATCGATGAGACGCCAGATCGCGGAGCGACGAGCGGCGACGTTCCGGCATCCCGCGAGGAGGGTCATGAATCTGAAACGTCCCGTCATGCGACGGACGATCTCGCGGAGTTCTTCCACCGCCGCGGGGGTGTGGGTCTCGCGGGCGGCGAGGATTTCGGAGCAGTTATGGAAGGAAGCGACGTTGCCGTCCTTCTCGGTCATGAGAAGCGTCTGGTCGGCGAGACGGCGGCCACTCCTGTGGGAAACGCCCGCTTCCTCGATGCGCCGGAGCATGTCTAGCATTCCGGCACGCTTGCGGTTCATCTTGACCGCGATCGCCAGCCGCCGCCCGTCCTCGAACACGACATAATAGTCGAAGGTGTGGGTGCGCGTCTTTCCGTCCGCGTCGACGAAGGTGACCCTCGGGTACTGCGAATGGATTTCCCTGACGTGGTGCCAGGTCTGAAGCAGATACGAGACGCGTAGTTCGAGAAGGCTCTCGTGCCAGAGAATGACGCCGCGGAAAATAGAATGGCCGCGGGATGTCTTTGCCTGCTTGAGCGCGGGGCGACGGGTCGCCAGGCCGGAATGGGGGGGCGTGTACTGGAAGACAGAGGGGTCTTCCGGTGGCGGCGGCTGTCTCGCCTGGCCTGTATCCGTGGCGTTCTGACATGTGTTCGTGGGGAAACGGGCTTTGAGCACCGCCTGCGCCGCTAGCTCCCGTCTCATGTAGAGCTTTCGCGCAGTTCGATTGTTGAAGTTCATCTGGACACCTTTCAGCAGTGAAGTCCGTCGACTTGGAGCGAGCCCGCCCGGAGACCGCGATCGAAATCGCCGCCCCCGGAGCGTGTCTCCGTCTTAATTTTCACCGGCGCTCGTGATTGAGCAGTGCCAGCGAGGAGCCGAGGGAAATTGCTCTCCCAACTCGTCGAAAGTCAGCTGCTGGGGCGTGAACGTGTCCAAGTGACATGCGACGAGAAAGATTTTCCCGCCGTTTGACAGGTCTTCTGGATTCATGACAAAGCTCTCCTATTGCCCGTACGCGCATCGCGACGGGGGGAATGGATTTCCGGCATGCGCCGTCTATGTGCGGAGTTAGATCGCGGCGGGGGATGGATCGCGCCGAAGCGAAGGCGGCACGGGTTTCCCCGCTAGCTTGTTCGCCGCGATGCGATCGTGGTCCCGGAAAACGATGGCGATCCGTCAGGAAACCACGGTCAAGCGTGCTGCGTCGAAGTTTCGCGCGTCAACGAGCTAAGTAACCGGTTTTCCTGTTGAATTTACGGGTGAGCGAGCCTATATCTGTGTCATGGCTTTTTTCCTTCTAGTTTGAGCCATACGGCTGGTCCCGATTGCTAAAGGGTGGCCAGGCCGCTTTCTGACGGGTCGCCTGGCAGGGCGATCCGTCACGTCCGGCAATTCGATCGCATGATCAAAACCGCCGATGATCGATAGATAGAACCTTATAGCCGTCAATTCCAGCCCTGCCTGCGATCTCAAACTCCGTAAAAATTCAATCTTTGAGCGAACTTTTCGACGGTCAGTATCTGTTCGGGGAAGCCTCCACGAGGAGGTCGAAACGCGCTGGCACGGGGCAAGATCATTCTCTACACAGCTGATATCGCAAGGAATTAATGCAAGACCCCACCGAAAATCCTGCAATTCCTTGATGGCAATCGAAACCTTGTATTCGCAAAGAATTGAAGTGTTCGAAATCAGGTCGAATCCTTTCAATGCTCGCATAGGATTTATAGACCCGGCCGCCAAACGATATCAGACGATACCGGGGGTAAGTCGCGGTCCCGCCGGCTTCGCTCTCGAACTTCGGGTGGCGAGGGAAAAGGAAACCTAAGGATTCGATGTCTGGAATTAAGAAGCGTGAAAGCCGCGAAATCTGGTCGTCAAAAAACATCGCGAATTCTTTCTTTCCTTGTTGTTGAATCCTTGAATTTCTTTTAGGCTCAAGGAATTAGCTCGTGACTGCAGACCCCTCATCGGGAGGGATTCCATCTCGATATTGGATCACCGCCTGCTGGGAAACGGTGTCGTGATGCTCCCCCGAAAGCGCTTTTGATACTCGCTTCACCGCAACCTACGCCGGTATTGCCGCACCGCATTTTTTTTCAAAAAAATGCATTTTTCCGTTGCGGAGGCTCATTTCGTGGCCTTTCGGGCAAATCCGGCTTCGATTCTCGGCCAATCGCAGTTCGAAATGGCTCTCCGGCGTCGAACCATCAGCCCTCATCGTTCCTCTCATTCGGTATCCTGGAAGACACTGAAAGCAATGACCGGACTTGGTCGCCTGTCGCTCTGCCGTTGGTGACGAGGATGTCCACCAGCGCATCAAGTTCGGCCCGACGGCCGGAGAGGACGTCGGTGGCGCGATCAAGCTGCGCCTTGATCCGTGCTTCGACGAGCCGCCGCAGTTCCGGGTCTCGATCGCGAAGATGCGCCAGTGCGCCATCGCCCTTTCCGATTTCCACGGAAAGCGTGTCGCCGAAACCGTAGTGGCGTTCGGCTCTGGTCGCCACATCGGTGGCAACTGCCAGATCGGACATCGGCGCGCCTCCGGCTCCGTCGGCGTGATGTCCGAACACCAGCCTTTCCGCCGCGACACCTCCCAGCAGCATCGCGATCCTGTCGTCGTAGTAAGATGCTGTCCGGATGATGCCGCCGGCTGGCTCGAAGGTCGCCCGGCCGGCGACCTGGCGCATCCCCTGAATGGACACGTCCCGTTCTACGACGACCTCGGCAAGAATATCCGACGAAGCCAGAACACCTACGATGGCATGCCCGGCCTCGTGGACGGCGGTATGCCGCAACTCCTCCTCGCTCATGCGACGGCGTTTCGGCAAGGTCTCTACAAAAAGGCTTTCCGTGATCGCGACATTGCGTCGTCTGACGATGCGACGGATGTCGCGCGCGAATTTCTCGATGTCGGCGCCGGACCATCCCCGCGTCGCCGACACGAAGCGGGACATGCCACTCCCGATCTCGTGGCCATTCAGATGCTGAAGCAAAATGCCCACCCGGGCATCGCCGTCGGGTAGCGGAATTTCGAGCAGGGTTTCGAGCCTGCCCGCCCGCAGGAGCGCGTGGTCGATGACAGCCGGATTGTTGGTCGCTCCGACCACCACTACGCCGTCTCTCCCGTCGGGAGGATCGAGGCACTCGAGGAGACCGTTGATCACCTGGCGACGGTAGTCGCGATGGTGGTCGTCCGACGTCGGCGCGTCACGGTCGCCGAACGAGTCGAATTCGTCGATAAAAAGCAGGCAGGGAGCTTTTTTCTTTGCCTCCGCGAACGCCGCCCTCATGGCTTTGAGGTAATCGCCCAGATGGCCTTGAGCCTGCCATTTCGCGGCCGACGCGGAGACGAGATCGATTTCGCAGGTGGTGGCAAGAGCCTTCGCATACGAGGTCTTTCCGCAACCCGGATGGCCACATAGAAGAACACCGCGATCCACGTCGGCCCATGTAATGTTCCCTTCGCGCCAGGCCTTTAAATCCTCGGCCAACCGTAGCCCCCAGGTCTTGGCTTCACCATACCCGTGCATGTCCTCCAGACCCAACGGCCGCGACTGCTCCTTTGCTGGTTCCGGTTGACCCTCTCGCGTGACCATGCGTTTCAGCTGGCGAAGGGAACTGGTGAGAGGTCGGTTATGTCTGACGGCGATCAGGATCGTATCGAATGATTGCGTCGACAGGAATTCGGCGTGCTCGCGCGTCATACCGCGCACCTTCGCCTCCCGAGCCGCGGCAATGTAATGTTCGGGGACGGCTTTGGCCACCTGCACGATCAGATCGGTTCCGGAGAGGTAGTGCGCGGTGAGATTTTCTAATCTTTCAGTAACGACGACCACCTGGCGGGCGTACCTCACGCGGGTGAACACCGCTCGTGGATCGTCTGTCGGTACGTCGACGGTGAAGACGACAGCCGCATCGTGGCCGTATTCATCGACCTCCTCGCGATCATTGAAGAGACTGGACGCGGCACGTCGATAATAATCCGCTGTACCCTCCGGGACGATAAGCGCGGCGCTGAACGAAAGATTTTTGCGGCGAAGGAACGGGCGAAGCGCATTACGGACACCGCATCGCGCCACCGCAATGGCGAGATGGGGCGGCGACGGCGGGAAAGTCTTGGTTCTGTACTGGGACACGGTAGGATACTCCAACAACGAAAAACGGGGTGGCGACTTCCTATCTCGCTATCCGCCGTACCGTCGTCTCGGGCCCGATCGGCGCTTCGTCGAGGTCCACCTCCACAAACCCATGGAGAATGAGCGACGCGATTCCGGTTACGGGCTTGGTTTCCTGAAATGCGTTGAGGCATTCTCCCATGGGAAGGGAGCCATGCTCGTCGAGCGCTGCCAGTAATCGAAGGCGATCCCCTAACGGCACGGTTGCTCCGGCATAGCGAAGCAGGTCCCGGGCGTTACGCAGCCTGAAACCGTCGTAGATTTCGCGATTGTCGAGAAGCCTGTATCGAGCGTCCAGTCGGCTCACCTCGGACGAGAGAAGGCCGCCGTCAATCGACCTCGCCCGGTCGGGCGCGTCCAGGTACAGGACGACACCGTCGTCATCGAAAACCTGGAAATCGAAAACATGCGTCAGTCCCCCCGGGGCGAACGGCATGGGCATGCAGCGCCATGACGTCACGGACGGGTTCACGTCAAGGAGGCACCCTACATCGCGGGCGCACTGAGAACGGAACAGTCGAACGCCGTCGCACTTCACCGTGCCGGTCGGCTGATAGGTTCTGATTGAGGCTGAGTTTCTGGCGGCGCGCAATGCGACGGCCTGCTTTGCAATTCCCATGGCATCCTCGGACAAACAAGGTTGGTCGTCGCCGCGGTGATCGCGGCAGCGATGGTCAACCTATTCGTATGAGTTTGCGCTGGTTCTTTTGCATGGCGGCACAATTAAACGACAAACTAAAAGAGTCAAGCTATGGTAGCAATTTTTTTATGTTTGTCGCTGAAAGGCGAGAAAAGCCATATTTTCCGGCGATAAATACCGGCGAAAGTTGTATGGGCGAAATTCAGGAACTCGCTGGATATGCGTCGAGTGCGTGGATTCAGGCGAGTATTCAATTGTACATCAAGGGTTCGCTAATCTCGCGGCATGCAAAGGCGGCCCGCTGACTAGCCCCAGCCGCTCCTGATGTCCGTACGCCTGCACTGGGGGCACGCGACGGGCGAGACACGCTCGTTTTTCCTCATGGCCTCCTGCCGTTCGTCGGAGGTGAGGACTTCAATCTCGAATCTGTGGCCGCAGTTCAGGCACTGGAAACGCCTGAGTTCAGTCATATTCAATCCCCGCATGTTCGACGAACTCGAGCCACAACGCTTCTGCAGCCTGCTGGCCGTCGTACTTACTCTCTTCGCGCCCTCCGTATCTGCCAAATCCCCACGTCAGATACATATTGTAGTCATCCACATCGACCTGAATTGAACCGTTTGAGGAGCCGTGGTCGGCATGAGGCTCGAAGACATAGTTGATATCCCCGAAGTTATGCCTTTTGCCTCTGCTGTTATGAACGGTGATATGAGCTTCCCGTCCGCCTTTTATCCCGCGGTTGACGACCGTACACGTGAAGGAGTTATCGCCCATCTTCAGAAATTTGGCCTTTAGGTCTTCGATGCCGCTAAGCTCCCGGCATGAATTTTCAAAATAGTCCTGGATGATGCCGTAGGCCTTGTCGATGAATTCTCCTCGCTGGATCGAGTCGAATTCCTGCTTTATCTTCACCCTACGCCCCGAAGTCTGGGTGGTTGTAAAGCCAGAGACAACGTCGCCATTCTGGGGATTGGCCGACGCGAGGAGCTTTCTGAGACCAGCGACGACGTCCAGGTACGCGACGTTTGCATTGGTCCATTCGGAAATTGGCTTGCCGTCCTTTGGAAGCGCCATGAACTGGCTGAAAGGCGATGATAGCCAGTCACACGGCTCCAGGACAACAGGGACTATGTGAAGTTCACCGACCTCCGCCCGCCGTAATGCTTCTTGAAATTCTTTTTCGTAACAATAGTTGGATGCCAGATAGTCCGGGCTGACGAGAGCGATAAAAAGATCGCTTGTCTCAAGCGCGGTCATCACGGAATCATTCAGTTTCGCGCCGGGAACGATCCGGTGGTCAGTCCAGGTTTCGATGTCGCCATCGCGCTGTAATAGAGACATATGCTTGTGGAGCCTATCGAGATACCGCTCGTCGGCATGCGAGTACGAAATGAATGCGGTTAGGGCCAAGGCAGATTTCCTCCCATACGGAATCGGACCCCAATTTAGAATTGAATAATATTCTAAGTAAACTGGTTTTTCGTCGGCGTGCGAAACGGAATACAGTGTATGGAAGCCAACAGTATCGCTGTCTCAAACCATTTCGTCATCTTCCAACCTATGGCGTTGACGGTGACCTGCCGTTAAGACCTCAGATGGACTGTCCGAAACCACGTACTATTTCAGAAATCTAAAATCTCGATCGTCTGGATCGGTCTCGGTCCGGTTTCTTTTGGGCGGTTTTGGCCGCAACGACGACGGGCAATTGATGTACCAGATATTTTCAAGCGGCTGGTAAAGCCCGGGAAGCGGAAAGTACCTACCGATCGACATGAAATCTTTGATGTTCATCGTCGCGATGGGCATCTGGTGCGCGATGGAAAGTGCTGCGAAATGAAGATCGTGTCCCAGCTTGTCTTTCTTTTGCTCGGGAGGCTGTTTGTAGAAATGCCGGAGCGGTCCGACTGTCGTCATCTCCGCATATAATGACGCGGCCGTTGGCGTGAAGTCCGCGAACCGAAAATCGACCGATAGGATGTCCTCTATCCAGGCATGAAGTCTCGCCGCTTTCTGTGGATCGTGTTTCTGCGCGAGATGGGCACCTCGTCTCAACTCTGTTATAGCGGGGTAAGACAGTGCCAGTGATTTCGCCCCGACGGCTTTCATCCAGGTCCGCAGGCCCGGTGGTGGACGCTGCAGGCCGGCGTTGCTAAGTATATTAGTATCCATTAAATAAACTAGGTCAGCCATGATGGACCTCGCGGAAACGAATCACGAGAGCCTAGCCGGTTGTGGCCGGTATTCGTTAAAATCCATGGCTTCAAAAGTTACGAGTCAAAAATCGGAGGTCGAGGTGGATGGCGGGTAATTGGACGATCGAAGAAGCGAGCGCGGACCTGGCTTCACTGTTGGAGGCGGCGCGAGCGGCGACGCAGTACATCATGGACGGTGACGATAGCTTCAGCGTATCGATCGTGCGGAGTAGCCGTTCTCTCGAGAACCTGCTCGACAACGAGGGCCCATTTAAACCCGAAGACATCGAGGACATCTGACACGCCGGAACGGCCATCGACAATCCTTATAGGTAGGACAGCATTATGTCCGGGCTGGGAAGTCGAGGGGTTCTGGGACTGTAGGATTCGAGTGCAGAGCGGGCATTCTGGAAACTCTCTTCGTCTTGATATTCGTCCCTCATCGTTTTCAGGTCCGCTTCGGTCATGGGGTCGTGCATCCGGTTCCACACATCCGATCCCAATCGCCAAACAAGCCGCTTCTGATCGGGAGAGAGGCTCGCGGAAGCATGGTTCCAAAAACGGCAAAGTCGAAGCCTGTCGTCACCGACGCTGAGCGTCGTGAAAAACTCGGCTTTAGATGGCAGGTCCGCAGTCGCGTATCGACCGAAGCATTCCTTGTCCCGTTTGCTTAGCGGGAAAGCGCTGTATTCGAACAACGATTAACCACCAGCTCAAAAACGAACTTTACACCAGATCAGAATTATTCTAGCTCATAGCAGACACAATAAATTCAATCATAAGTTACTAATATATTGGTCTAAAGTTAGTTTGGCTCTCTAAAGAGTATAGAAATGCAGGCAATGAGGGTCTATTATGCTTGAGAAGTTTATTGCGATAAACACACTCCTGTTTTTTTGCGTCTTCCCTCAAGTGACCATGGCATCAGAACCGTATCCTTGCGACCCAAATTCGACGTCTATCGGCGAAAAAGTCCCTGCTGATTATCTCGTTGTCCGAGAGTTAGGTGCCCATAAATTGAAGGTGCCGTACGGCTACTTGACGCCAAGGGAAAGAGAAACGGAGGTCAATTGCTATCCGAAGCGGCAAAAACTGGAGTTTTCCTTCTGGATGCCTGACCTTGCGCCTGCTGCAAAGGACCCTTGGTTCAGCGGTGATTTGCGCCCAAAAGAACCGAATAGGTCCTCCGCATCCCAGGACAGCTATTTGGTTAAGGTCATCGGTGCTTGGTACGTTGCGGAAGGCGCTGACGACTACGTTAACCCTGAGACTCGGTTCAAAAATTCACTCAACGGGCCACAAGGTCCGTATCCACTCGAAACCGTGTTCGGGTTAACGCATATAATTGAACCTCAAGGCACCCTCTCGTTTGATGGTTATGGGCAAGTGTCTGAAGACGACTTCAAAATTCAGATCGATTGCATTGCGAATCACCAAGCTTTTCCAAACCCGAACTGCAAAGCTCATCTTCGTTTAACCGATCTGAATGTGAACGCTGTGTTGCTGTTCCCGGTAGACGCTTTACCTCAGTGGCGCGCAGTAAAGGACGCTGTCCATTCTCTAATGAGTAAATGGATAGTCGAAGCGAAATAAATTTCCAATACAGCCATCTTCGGAGAGACAAATGGCAGGCGAATTTTCATTAAACGACGGTCAGAAACTAGAGCTCAACAGGATAACAGAGAACGGCTCCAAAAACTTCGCAAACGGATATGATTATGTCCGCGGAGAGATGAAAAAATACCTGGATAGTTCTTCTGATTTGACGGAGGCTGAAAAAAAGTCGCTCAACGACACGAGTTACTGGTTGGAAAAGGCTGCTGAAATAAACCGAAATGACGGTGACAGCGAAGCCAATGTTTTCATTCGGGGTGTCACGAGAAGCGGGCTGTCGTTCGACCAGAAAGCCGCTGGTGACGAGATAATACAGAGTAACTCCGATTTGATCGGAACGACCGTTTTCCGGGATATTTTCCAAAGCGGAAAAGTCCCCTCTTTGCAAAATCTTTTGGCTGTCGATGTCAATTCTGCATTAGGTATAGGAGGGCAGACGCTTGGTGGCTGGGGTGGAGCTTTCTATTACTGGGATATGCCGCTGTCAGATAGGCCGAACGACACGGTTGGAAACAGAATCTCTGGAAGTCCGGCTGAATACGAAAAGTTTATCGCGATAACCGCGAACGCTGTTGTAGAAACCATGACGCGTCTCGGCATGAGCGTGGAGCAATTTTTGACGGCATACTACGCCCAGGCACCCGACGGTGTTAAAGCACAGATAGCGAATCGAGTTGTTGAATACCGAAATGGCGAGATCGACACCATCATGGGCGATCCAAATAGGATTGACGGTTATGCCGCCAGTTTTTCGCCTACCGGAGAGGTATCATGGTACACTCTCGACAAAAATTTAAACCAAATAACTTTAACGGATAGCGGAAAAATTGCCGACTTGAATGAAAGACGTCGGGTACGACTTGACAGAGAAGGCGATTCGTCATGGCAGGGTCTCCCAGCTGATCTTGTCAAAAACATTGAAATTAATCGCAAGGCGTCTGAAGAAGCGAAACGCATAGCAGCTGAGAAGGCGGCAGCTGAGAAGGCGGCAGCTGAGAAGGCGGCAGCTGAGAAGGCGGCAGCTGAGAAGGCGGCAGCTGAGAAGGCGGCAGCTGAGAAGGCGGCAGCTGAGAAGGCGGAACGTGATCGTCTTGCTGGAATAGAAGCTCTCCGACAGGCTGAATTGCAGCGTCAGAAAGCGATTGAAGATCGTGCGCGGCGTGAGCGCGAGCTTCGGGAAGTCCAGGAACGACAAAAGGCGATGCAGGAAAAAGCGCAACGCGAGATGGAGGAGCAGCGAAGACAGAGAGAAGCGGAGCAAGCGAAGCGAGCAGCCGAACAGGAGCGCTTGCGACAGGAGGCTGCGAATATTCGCATTCCGGGTTCAGGCAATACAACGCGCCCAGCCCCAGGAGTGCCAACGCCGAGACCTCGTCCAGTCGTTTCCCCTCCACGAGGCGGCGGCCGGGGACCATTTATTGGGTTTCCCGTTGTGCTCGATCTGAATGGAGACGGTCGACTTGACATAGTCCAGCTGGATGAAAACGCACCCGCTTTCGGCAAATCTGAGTTTGATGGAACGGCAAAAGAAAGCGTTGGACCTACGTTTGATTGGGACGGAGATGGCGTCCGTGAACAGACCGCTTGGGTGGGCCCTCAAGACGGTTTGCTGGCTATCGACCTTCCGAGTGATGGCAGGAGTGGCCCTGACGGCAAGATAGACCAACCGGAAGAGATCGCATTCGCTCTTTGGAAAACAGAGGAAGAGCGCCAAGCAGAGCTAAAGGAATTGGGAATAGATGATACGGGGCGACCTGTCACCGATATCGAAGGGTTACGTTTCGCCTTTGATACGAACAGGGATAATGTCCTGGACCAAAACGATGCCCGTTGGGGCGAGTTCAGAATCTGGCAAGACATCAACCAGAACGGTATATCCGACGAAGGTGAGCTCCTCACCATGGAGCAGGCTGGCATCAAACTGATCAACCTTCTTCCAACGGAACACGGAAGTAAAACTTTTGCCGATGGATCAACGATCCTCGGAACGACGGGGGCTCAGTTGAAGGACGGTACCACCATGCTCGTCGGCGACGTCGCCCTTTCTTACAAAGTCCTGTAACCAAGCTCGCGGCGGCACTGGCGCTCCTAGCCACATCGGCAATGCCAGTCCCACCGCGGGTATCTTCGGCTTGGTATCAGATCGCTTTTCTTACCCCGACTTCAACAATGGCATTTTCAACGTGGTCCATACGGGGCCGTCCGCTGAAGTGAATTTCTACGGATTTCCGACGCTATGGACACAAACATCAATGTGGACACCGAGGTCAGTGACATCGGCACTAAGGTCGACGGCAAAGAAGTTAATTCTGGGATAGCCGCTCTCGTCGCGGTAGCTGCAACCTACCGCATTAATACGAATGGGAGACATTTGTGCAGGGAGCTTGCCCTTACCTCTCATTTGCAGCCGACAGACCTGTTGAGGGCCGCGCGCCTTATTGGCTTTAAGTCTCGCCTGATATCGACTGTCAACGAAGACCGACTTAGAAATATCTTCACGCCGTCCATACTGTGTCACACCGACGGTCAATTCAGCATTTATCTTGGGGAGTCGGACAGCGGACAACATCGGGTTGCTGATCCTGTCACCCTTGCCGTAACACATTTGAGCTTTAAACAAATTCTCGAACGTACCGAGGGCAAAATACTTTTGCTCCAAAAGCGTTTCGCAGGACCCGGTGTCTCTCCGAGTGCTTTCGGCTTCCGTTGGTTTCTCCCCTCCCTGTTTCGTTATAGAAAAGCATTCGGCCACATCCTTATGGCATCTCTCTTCGTGCAGTTGTTTGCGCTCGTGACGCCGCTTTTCTTTCAGGTCGTTGTCGATAAGGTGCTTTCGAACCGAAGTTATTCCACACTTATCGTCTTGGTAGTGGGGTTGGCGGCCATCGGTCTTTTCGATGTCGTGCTACAATATCTGAGATCATATGCGCTGTCGCACACGACAAATCGTATCGACGTCGAATTGGGGCAACGCCTGTTTCGGCATATGATGCGGCTCCCGTTGAGTTACTTCGAGACCAGGGCAACTGGTCAAACGGTCGCGCGCGTGCGAGAGCTGGAAACGATAAGAAGTTTCCTGACCGGGCAAGGACTTTTCTCCGGTCTGGACCTGGTTTTTACGGTCGTGTTCATAGCCGTGCTGTTTGCCTACTCCTCGACCCTAGCTTGGATCGTGGTGGCATCCATACCTTTCTACATCGCTGTCGGCGTAATAATACGCCCGTTCTTGAAAGACAGAATTGACGAGAAGTTCGAGCGGGGAGCGTACAGTCAGCAACTGCTTGTGGAGACCGTCGTCGGTATTCAAACGTTGAAGGCCACAGCCGTCGAACCGATTGTCGCGGCGCAATGGGAAGAACGGCTTGCAGCTTATGTGAGATCATCGTTCGCGGCCGCGATGCTCGCCGCCAAGGGCCAGAACATCGTCCAATACATCAGCAAGATCACGAGTGCCGCGCTTCTCCTTTTCGGTGCGCAGGCCGTAATCAACGGCGAGTTGTCGGTCGGTGCACTCGTCGCATTCAACATGATCGCGGGCCAGGTAGCGCAGCCGATCTTGCGTCTTTCACAACTATGGCAGGATTTCCAACAGGTTCAGATATCTGTCTCAAGGCTTGCCGATATCCTGAATGCACCGACAGAACCTCGGCCTGAGAAAGCTGTCAATCTGCCGACACCGAAAGGGGCCCTGGATTTCAAACATGTGAACTTTCGATATCGTGCCGACACACCCAACGTTTTGAGCGATACGAATCTTTCTATCCGTGCGGGCGAGGTCATCGGAATCGTCGGTCCCTCCGGCTCGGGAAAATCCACGCTCACCAAGCTCGTACAGCGTTTCTACATGCCTGACTCGGGACAGATTTTTCTTGATGGCCAAGACATCTCGCAGGTCGATCCTTCCTGGTTGCGTGGCCAGATAGGCGTGGTTCTTCAGGAGAACATGCTCTTCAATCGGTCGGTTCACGAAAACATCGCCATCGGGAATGCCGCCATGTCGCGCGACGCCGTTATAAGGATGGCGCGGATGTCGGGTGCGGACGAATTCATCACCAAACTGCCTCGCGGATACGATACGGTCATCGAAGAGCGCGGTGCAAATCTATCGGGCGGCCAGCGACAGAGAATAGCGTTGGCACGCGCGCTCGCTAGTGATCCGCCTATCCTCATTCTCGACGAAGCAACCAGCGCGCTCGATTATGAGAGCGAGAGGCTTATATTATCCAATATGAGGCACATCGTCCGAGGAAGGACGGTCCTGATTATCGCGCATCGCCTGGCGACGGTCAGGCATTGCAACCGGATCGTCGGGATGCAGGACGGAAAAATCGTCGAGCAAGGTACACATCAGGAACTGCTCCTTAAAAAGGACGGGCTTTATGCTCATCTCTGGAACCTCCAGAACGGAGACGTATGAGATGAGGGCTTCTCGTTCGAATACCAAACATCCCAAGCGGGATCGTGAAGATATGGAGTTTCTCCCTTCACATCTCGAAATACTCGAAACACCCGCGTCACCCATTCGCGTTGCGTTTCTTTGGCTCATCTGCATGTTGGCGATTTTCAGTCTGCTTTGGGGGTGGTACGGAAAATTCGATATCGTCGCGACTGCCCAAGGAAAAGTTCAGCCGACGGGACGTGTCAAAATCATCCAGTCTTTACAGCCCGGCAAAACAAAATCCGTTGCAGTGAGGGATGGTGAGCGCGTTGCGGAAGGAGACGTGATTGTCCAGCTCGACGATACGGACGTCACCGCGGAGCTGATGGCAAAGCGTACGATCTTGAAAAACCTCGAGGACGAAATTTATCGAAGAGACGCAAAGGCTGCCGTTCTCCTGAGATTGAACAGGGAGATCACGAGCCCAGACAGGAACGCCGTGTCGGATTTATTCACCCAATCCGATCTGGAGGAAAATGGCATTGCCGCAAGGGAGCGCGATGTTTTCGACGCAGAGATTACGGAGATCATCGCAAACCTCGGTAGCCTGTCTGCACAGCGGATGCAGCGACGAGCCGAGATCGTTGGTATGGCCGATGCGGTCGAGTCACAGCGTTCACTGGTCAAAACGCTAGGTGAACAGATACAGATCAGGTCGCAACTGTTGAGCAGCCGGGTCGGCTCGCAAATGGCGGTTTTAGACGCGACGCGGGAATATCAAAAGTCAGCGGCCGATCTCTCGGACAAAGTTGCGCAGATGAAGTCGTCGGAAGCAGCGCTGCAAGTTATCACAGCAGAAGAGTTGAAACTTCTCAGAACTGCGCTCTCCGACAACGCGAACAGGAAAATCGAGGCCCAGCGTCAGGCCGACGAACTTGCTCAGGAAGTGGTGAAGGCTGAAGTTCGCAAAGACCTTTTGACCATTAAATCTCCGATTTCAGGCACCGTCCAGTTATCGTCCATCACTACGATTGGACAGGTGGTCGCCGCAAATACAGAACTCATGCGAGTTCTTCCAGACGGCGCCACGCTCGAGATAGAGGCTTTTTTGACAAACAAAGACATCGGATTCGTCTCTGTCGGCCAGTCGTCGATCATCAAGGTCGACGCATACCCTTTTACTAGGTTCGGCGTGCTCAAAGGACGGGTTAAAAGTATCTCATCGGATGCCATTCCGGAGCCAGATGCTGAGAATTTGGAGCGAACCGCCTCTCGGCAGCAAAGCCAGGGGATTCCGACGGGAAACGTACAACGGGTTCAAAACCTCGTCTTTCCGATGGTTATCGAGTTCGAACATCTCGGAACGCAAGAGGGCGCAAATGCTATTCATGTCAGTCCTGGCATGACAGCATCGGTCGAGATACAAACGGGACAACGAAGAATCCTGGAATATCTATTCTCCCCGATCGCTCAAGTGACATCAGAGGCCATGGCGGAGCGATAATGCGAACAAAAATTAGACAGGTAGGCTGCGCTGTGCGTGGCAGGATGCCAACCATAGAAAAGAAGGAGCATTAGAGTGCGCAATATCCGAAAAATTCAACGAGTTATTGTTTACACACTATTAGTGCTTCCTGTGACGTTTAACGTCAGTTCAGGCCAAGAGCGGTCTGCAATGCCTTTGAACTTGCTTCTCATTGATGCCCAGAACGAGCAATCGATGTATTATGCATATGTTAAAGCGATTGGTCTTGGTATAGCCGAAGCCAACCAAAATATCGCAGACAGGGGAGATAATCCTATATTTTGCACTCAAATAACAAAACCTAAAATCAAATACACTACTATTGTTACGGACTACGTGCAGAGAAATCCAGCGCTCTTAACGGTAGATTCTACAAAATTGGCCGAAACGATGATATTGGCTTTGCAGGAAAAATTCCCTTGCGCCAAGTGAAGTGAGGGCTGGATGGTTCGGAAGGCGATTTCTTTCATCAACACCGGAAAGCCGAGTGTGCCGGGGTCGGTCCCTTGGGGTTCGCCCGCTTCTTCACGCGCTCAGACGGCATACGGATCGACCACCTTCAATTCGGGAAGCTCGGAATGGTAGGGCTGTGCTTGTTCGACGAGTACGAGCTTCCTATCGATAGCCGTGGCCACGACCATCCTCTCCACGTCTGAAAGATGCTGCATGCCATCGTCGTCGACATGGAGGTCCAGCGCGGACAGTTTCGCCCAGATAGACGCAGCGGGTTCGTCGAACACCTCAACCGTGGAATGGGTTCTCGCCATCGACAGGACACGGCGGAAAAGGCGGTCGAGCTGGTCGCGACCTTCGGTGACGCTCGTCTCGCGGATCGCCCCGTCAACGACCCCCAGGGAGACGACACTTAGGTAAACTCCGCCCCTCGGAACGCCGTCCGCGAATTCCTTGACTTCAGGCACCCCGCACAGAAGGTCCATGAGCGTTTGCGTGGAAAGGAGATACATGTGTAGTCACATACGCGATGCGGGAAGCTGGACGCGCGCCTTTTTGGGCCGCATCAGTCGCGGCTGGTCGCTGCCCGCCTTGACCTTGACCCGACGTCCGAGAGGGGCGAAGCCAACCTCGTCGAGCGCGGAGCCGAAGGACATGTTCCTGCCCGAAGACCTGATCAGGGCCGCTAGGTCCTTGAGGGAGATGATGACCGCGATGTCCTCGGTCTTCTTTCCGATGACCTGCATGTCGCCGCCGCGAACCCGACCCAAGACTTTGGTGAAGGTGTCGCGTGCCGCTTTTACGGTCAACGATCCACCGGCCGCGACGGTCAGTGCCTGCTCCAGTTCCTTGAGAACGTCCGTCTCGTCGCTGTCGCCGATTTCCGAAAGCTGTTTTACGAGACGCCCGTTCATCGTGTTCACTCCGATCTCGGTATTGGTGGCCACTTTTATATAATATGTGGCCACTCCGCGAAAATGGCAAGGGGCGGGCGGAGTATTCGGCGTCCGAGTACGTCGTTAAGGATCACGTGGGCTTTCCAGGACGATAAGACCTGGAGGGTAAGTAGATATCCACCGTAGCGGAAGCGGGAATGGGCCGCGTCAAAGCGAAGGCGGTATGGAACATCAACTTGTTCGATGCCTTGATTAGGTTTCTGTAGCCGTAGTGGAACTCGATGACTTCCGGGTCCGCGACCATCAGGTCTGCCAGCGCGGTCTTTGCATTTTGGGTCCTGACTGGCCCACCCGTGCCTTCTGCCGAAATTCTGGCATTATGAACCAATTATCTAAATCCTGTGACATCTGATCCATAACGACGAAAAATTGTCGCAAAAGTCATTTGCAGAAAGCGAACTTATGCGACTGACTTTTGCAACAATCTAGCGGAATTAGGTAGCAAATGCCACAAGATTCCCGACGCTAAAATTGATACCTCCAAATCAGTCGATGGAGTTGGATTGTATGGTGTCGGTCGTCGAGGATTTGAAACATAAGCTGGCTGATTTGGATGCCAGGCTTGAAGAAATCAGAGCGGAAGCGTTCGTGCTGGAAGCGCAGAAGGCCGCGTTCGCGACCGTGATCAGGGTCTACGATCCTGAAGCGACGTTCGCGCCGTCTCCTCAGTCAAAGAGCGACAAGAGATCGACCCCAAGCCGTCGCGTAACGGACCTGCTCAAAGGTCGTGATGTTCGGCGCGGCGTTCTGGAGCTTCTCCGAGATGCCGAAAACCCGATCCTCGCAGGCGACTTGTCCAGAAGGTTTATCGAGCGGGAGGGGTTGTCGGACAAAAGCGACGGGGTCGCTTCCAACCTCGCTGCCAGGTTCTCCGGCCTATTAGAAAGACTGGAGCAAGGAGGAATGGTTCGATCCTCGGGCGCTCCCGACGGACGGCGACGACTGTGGGAGATTGCCAGGTGACGCCCAGCTATCAGGTCACCGCAGGTAACGCTGCTCCTCGACGGTCGTATCCTCCGTCCACACTTGGTCGTCGATACGCTTCGCAGCCCCCTGCCAGTAGCCGCAGAGGTTCTCCGAGGTCGTTCGGTGGGTGACCGTCCGGAGCACGTCCGCGAGTTGCCAGCGCTGGCCCATGTAGCGGGTATCCTCTTTCCAGGCGACCATTGCCATGTACCAGTCCAGGTACTTGACCGAAAAGCGGTGATGGATGCCGACATACGAGCGCTCGGCGCGAGCGAAGAAGCTTTCGATCCTGTTGGTGTCGACCCCGTCCTCGGTCTGGTAGGCGAGGCTGTGGTTCACGCGCCGGAGGATCGCCAGCCCAACGAGGTCGTCGTACGATCCATGCTCGTCGGCAGTCAGCAGTGAGCGGGGCTGGACATGGTCACGCACGGCCGCCCAGGCTGCTTTTGGGTTCTCGTCGGGGACGATGCGGGTGATCGTACGGTTTGGTGCATCGGGATTGTGCTCGCGGATCGACAGGACACACATCCGCTTGCCGTTCTGGTTCTCCTTGCGGCGACGGTCGATCCGGTCTTCCTTCTTGTTCTCTGGCTTGATGTGTCCGCCGATGTATTTGCCGTCGATCTGGACCGACCCCCAAAGCTTCATCTTCGCTCGGCGCTTTCCGACGGCCTCCCTGATCTTGGCCAACAACACCCATGCGGTTTTGTATTCTACGCCGATCTTGCGTGTCAGATGCAGTGCGGCGGTGCCCTTCACGGCCGTGATGTCCTCCCAAATCGCCACGAGAAGCTTCTTGAACGTCAGCTTGCGAGAATGGAACACGGTTCCGGAGGTCACCGAAAACTCGCGCATGCACTCGCCTTCCGAACATCGGAAACGACGGCGGCGGACGCTGTATGGGTCGAGGTCACCGCACTTTGGGCAGAACGGTTTCCCGCCGCTTGAAGACCAACGGAAGCTACAGAAAAGACCGTACGCATCTTCTTCGGAAAGCTCCAGGAGAGCCATCTGGTCGACGTTGCGGGCCTTCTTCGTCAGAAGGAAATGCTGACCGAACTCATCATCGGGATCAGGCCAGAGGCAAGACTGGTATTTCCAACCTCCTGGCCTCGTCTTCGAAGGGGTCGTAAGCGTTGGGAGCCAGGATCGGAACCTTGTTGGAAGACATGGTCACCTCGGGACACGGAATACATGCTGACGGCCGCCGTCTTGGGCGGGATGAAGTCGTCAGCCTATTCGTGTCGTTCTTATAACCATGCCGCAGTCGTACCAGGTGACACGCAGGGAGTCGATTAGCCTCTAGCAAGATGGTTAATTTCCTGAAGTTTTGGACTAATTGCATTGTCGTTGAGACTTGATTGCCGTTTACTGAAAGTAGTGCCGACGGAGATCAAGTTGAAATGAAATCTCACCTTCAAACTTTGCGCGAGAAACTAGGCCATGGCCTATTGCTCTGCCCGTCCGTTGCGGCTGTCATCCACGACTCCCTTGGTCGAATACTATTGCAGGAAAAGTCTTCTGGAGAAGGCTGGAGCCTGCCAGCAGGCGCTATTGAACCCGGCGAAACCCCTCAGGAAGCCATCATAAGAGAAGTGTTCGAAGAGACGGGCTTTCCTGTGTCTGTCGAAACTCTTGCCGGAGTTTTTGGCGGAAAGGATTTTCGCTACACCTACCCAAATGGTGACGAAGTCGAATATGTTGTGACGCTATTCGTATGCCAAATAATCGGACCACAGGTTCCGATCCCAGATACGGAAACCGCTTCGATCAGCTATTTCGAAGAAGCGGATATGCCGAAACTGGCGTTGCCATACCCGAATTCCATGCTTTTTGGACGCAACTGCGGCAGCAGATAAATCTTTCTAGGGCTGTATTTTTTCATCTTACAACCCTGGTGGCATTTGCTACATAATTCCGCAATCTAGTGGAGCAGCTTTCTCCGCCCCTTTGACGTCACAGGGTTGTCAAAAGCATCGCGCACCAACGGAGTGAGTGACCAATGGAGAACAGGAATTTGGAATCGATTGGCGATACCGAGACCCGGCTCATCCTCATCCGAGGGAACTCGGGAACCGGGAAATCTGCGCTTGCGTTGGCGATCAGAAATAGTCTTCCCCGGGGTGTTGCAATTATCGGACAAGATTTGCTCCGACGGAATGTCCTGCACGTCCTCGACACGAAACCATCGTTGGCAGCCGACTATATAGAGATTTCCGCGCGGTTTGCTCTTGATCGCGGGCTCCACGTGGTCGTCGAAGGTATCTTGCGCGAGGATATTTACGGCGACATGCTGAGAAGGGTGATTTCCAGCCATCAAGGCATTACGCGCTGCTATCGCTACAAAATCTCGTTCCAAGAAACACTTAACAGGCACATAACAAAACCCAATGCCGCCGAATTTGGTGAGAATGAAATGCGGCAATGGTGGCGAGACGACGATGGGCTGGTTGGTGTTGAGGAAAGCATTATTGGTCCCGATCAGCTGTTAGTCGACACAGTTGCAATGGTTATTGACGACTGTGGCTGGCGACCTCTGGGATCGCGTAGCACCCACACAAGATGAACTGGGCGTTCCGCAAGCCCGCCAACCAAACGTGGCAGTCCGGTTTCCGCCAGCCGAGACGCTGATCCTTATCGCGAATGTTAGGCGGGCCGTCCGAAAACTCAGGTTGAATTTTGCGCCGTAGAATTTGGTTCTGCGGCGCGGTACCCTTGGAAAAGCTGATGCTACGGGATGGGGGTATGTCGGCCCTGTTAGCATCAGGTTCTAACAAAATTTCTCGGAGGCGAGTTTTCGGACAGTCTCTAGGAGTTTTGCGAATAAGGCGTCAGGCAAAAGTCATAGAGAGGGCCGGATGAAGATGCCGCTAAATTTCCCGTCTTCCGCGAGCACAAAGCTCCATTCCATGTGGCCTTTCTCGAAGCTGACGTCGTAGACGTCCCACCCACCCTCCGTTACCCCCTTAAAGGATATGTCCTTGAGCGGCCCCATGCGCTCCAGATCGGCCTTAATCGTTGCAGATTGCTCTTGCGCGGCGGTGGCGAGAGGGGGTGTCATCCGCTCGCAATCGGGTTCGCCGCGCTGATGTTGATCGATAATCTCTTTCAGGAGATTTTTGCTGTTTTCAACCGGCCGCTTGCTCCTGATCCGTTCCGCAAGTGTGTCCTCGAGCGCGGTCACGACGCTCTCCTCGACACGGGGGGCCGCCTGTTCATAGCCGTTCTGGTGGAGGACGAGGCCCGATACGGAACCGTTTTCGTTGCGAGTAAAGGTTAGTTGCGCCTGCACCGCCTTGTAGAAAAAGCGGTCGATATCCTCAGGAAAGATTTCCAACTCCGCTTGGCCTGTCAGGCGCGAAAAAACACGGTCATCTCTCACGGTGATGACATAGGCGAGTCTATCAAGGAGGTAGTAACCCTGATACGCGGCGTAGAGAGTGGGATCGATTTTCTGCTCTGTCCGAGGCCTTGCCTGCTCGTAGCGGCGCCATGCGATGGTATCGGGTGAGATATCGGTCATGTTGGTGTCCTTTGCGAGTTTCAGGAGTTCCTCAATCGAAAGAATGTCTCCTGCGGTTATTTTCGCCCTCAGGGTATCAACGACGGCTAGACTGCGCTGGGTGCGTCCGAGTTGTTCCTGTAAGGCGAGGTTCTGCACGGAGAGCATGCGGTCAAGATCGGCCGCTTGCCCGGCCAACAGTCGGGCGATGTGTTGCAGGCTAAGGCCGAGGCGCTTCAACGTCAGAATCTCGTTCAGCCGTGCGATCTCGTCAGCTCCATAGAGCCGCCAGTTTTTTCCCGTCCTACGAGGGCGGATGAGGCCATTTTTCTCATAGAGCCGGAGCGCACGGACGGTAAGGCCAATGCGCTTGGCGCATTGCGCGGCGGTCAACCACGTCTCCTCCTTGATGTCATTCCGCATGAAGCCTCCTGCAAAGTCACAAACCCTATCTAAGGTATGACGTTGGGTACGGCTCAAGCAGAAATTTAGAGAAGGTTGTGTAGCGCAATGATTCCGAGAGAATGGTCTCTCTCTTATGTTGCGAAATTGCCAATTAAAGCGGGACCCGCCAACAGATCGCATTCCCCGATGGCACTCTTGAGCTATGACCCTTGGGAAACAAGGCATTCGTATTTTGTAACTAAGTCAGCCGCGAAACCCCTCTCAGGACAGTTCGAGGGTGGACCTTGTAAGCTTCAGCTAAATCGCGCACTGACGCCCCGCTGCTCAGTGATGCACGGATTTCCTGGCACTGACTATCGGTCAGAGACGGCCTGCGTCCGGGATGTTTACCCCTTGCTCTAGCGGCGGCAATGCCCGCGACTGTCCGTTCCCTGATCAAAGATTTCTCGAACTCGGCTAGGGCAGCAAGAATGTGGAATATCAACTGTCCGCCCGCCGAGGACGTATCGATGCTCTCCGTCAGCGATATGAACCCAATCCCGCGGCGTTTCAGGGTTTCGACCAACGCTATCAGATGCACGATCGAACGCCCGAGACGGTCAAGTCGCCATACGATCAAAACATCGCCACGCCGGAGGGCTTTCAACATGGACGACAGGCCATCACGTTGCTGTTGACCTCCCGATACACCGTTGTCTTCGAAAATACGGTCACACCCCGCGAGACGTAGCGCGTTTCGCTGTAAATCTAGATGCTGATCCAGCGTCGAAACTCGCGCATAACCGATCCTTGCCATATCGCCGATGAAGCCTTCCATTCCACCTGTCCTGGGACTCGACTTGACAGAAACGAACGGTTTCGCGGAGCAGACATTCGAGTTCCAAGTCAGGTCATGAATTCAACAATGGAAGGTAATTACGCGTGGAACGACAACCTTTGGTCTGTCGTGACAAAACCGTTCGTTTCTGTCCGTCTGGATGCTCCGTTGAAACCGAACGTCTCGTACTCCGACCTGTCGAGGCGGCTGACAGACACCTGGCTGGGAAGCTCATCGGGGTCAATCTCACCGCATGAAGTCTGTCGTTCGGTTGCTGACTATCTTCGGATCAACATGGCGTTGGTCGTCGTCCACACGGAGAAAGCACCTATCGACTGGCATGTGAAATTCATTCGGCGGTACGGAATTCCCACGGGCTTGATCGATGTCGGGGTTTTACAAAAGGCTGGCCGCCTATGCGATGTTCCCGTGAGCGCCTTGGTTAAGCAGCGCATGATCGAAGGCTGTCAGAAGGCGATTTCCGACAGACAGCCGATCACGGGGAAGATCGACGTGGTCATTGAAGACGCGCGGATAACGGGAGACGCGATCATATTACCCGATC
This sequence comes from Agrobacterium sp. DSM 25558, assembly GCF_900100825.1. Taxonomy (NCBI): domain Bacteria; kingdom Pseudomonadati; phylum Pseudomonadota; class Alphaproteobacteria; order Hyphomicrobiales; family Rhizobiaceae; genus Agrobacterium; species Agrobacterium sp. DSM 25558. Next base: position 92,697 of record NZ_FMUD01000002.1, read on the forward strand.
CCATGCCCAAAAGGGCATGGTGCGTCATTTTAGGAGAGGTCCACTCGATTTCCGCTGTTGCCCATCATGTCCGTATGGACGACATCGACCTGTCCATCGTCCAGTTGCTTCGGGAAGGGTTATCAGCGCGCAGGATCGGGGAGCTACTCGAACTCTCCCCGAGGACGATCGAACACCGCATCGAGAAGATTAAGGCCCGCGCTGCCGTGGAAACCCTGTTCCCGCTGCTGATCATGAGAACGTGACGTCTTGGTTTACTGGGGTCAATCACCCCAGCTGACAAACTTGAGTGTGGAATTTCCATTCACCCTGTAGTCGATCACTCTACACCCGGTTTTCTCGCGGATGGGCGCACGCCCTTTTAGAACAAGGGTATGCCATCCCTGCTGATGCCCCGAAACTTCATAGGGAGCGGGCTCGCAGCCTTGCTTATAGACATAGGCGGTCCCGCGGATCACAGTCTTGTCGTCATAGGGGTCCCACGGCGCGTTGGCTTTGAAAAGCACCGCGCCCGCCTTGATGGTGTTCGATATCGATTTTTTGGGATCGCGATAGATGATAGTTCCCGCGCTGGGATCAACGGTCATCGCCGAGCCGTTGTGATCGAAGACCTCGCGGTTGTCGACCAGCCCCTGCGCGTCTGATGTGAAGTACTGATCGGTCGGCTGCGGACCGCAATTCGACAGCATCGTGCCGGATGAATACAGGCGACCGTCTTCGTGACGGGTCAAATAGAAATAGTAGTTGCCGTAAGGGTCCTTCGCGACAGGACCGCCGAACCCGCTATCGTAGATCGCATCGACGGACCATTTGCAGTTCGCATCCTTTCCGTTGATGGAAAAAGTGATCTGCACAGTCCTCTTCGATTTCATGTCGTCGATATCGAGGTGGCATGTCCGGCCAACGCCGCAATCACGTGACCAGCGCCCTCGGAATTCCTCACGGCTTGCAACACGGTCTGCGAGGGCCGTCGAGGCCGATATCGACAGCAGGAAGACGGAAAGGAAGGCGGTCGATTTCATCGGGACGGTTCCTGAACTGTTGTCGAATTCCGACTGCCATAGCGGGCGATCGGCATTCGTGTCGCCCGTTAGGGTTGGCGGGCGGTTTCGAATGCCCTGGTGATGGTTCGTTTGGGGAAACAGTTAGAGCTTTGGCGCAGGGGCCGCGCTGCTGGTGTTTTTCACCCGAGCGGCATCGATCCTTTTCCGTGCGTCCTGGTTGTCGGTGTTGAAATCTTGGACCAGATCGAGGTAATTCATCATTCCCATCCTGAGATCGGTAGCCAGACCTGTCTGGGTCCCGTTTACCGTGAGATCGATGTACAAACCGCATGAGGCCGCGGTGTTCTTGGCTTTGCCAGCGGTGTGGTCATCCAGCCCCACGGGAAAATCGCTTATCCCAAGGCAGGCAGGCGATGACTCGAGTTTTTCAGCAGGGGCATCAACGGTGTTGAATTTCCAGATCGCCCAAATATCGGTGGAGTCTTTCTTGCTGTAGGACGGTTCTCCGTACTTCTTCACCGCCGCTGCGTAGACAGCGTCCGTAGACGGACGTTCGGATGGTCTGAATTTCAATTCACGGCGTACGGCAAAAAGCTTGTTGCCGCTTCCGACCCCCGTGAACGCGAACTCCATGCGCTCGTGTTCCATGTCGTCTGGACGGCTCAGGTCGTTGTACAGGGTCCGGCCGTTCGCCACCCACTCCGTGCCTTCCGGCAGTTTCCATCTGGAGAAGCTGTATCGGCCGTCTGGACGCAGTTCGTCATACTTGGCGACGACTTGATCGGCATTCATGCCCAGCGCCATTCCGTTGATGTCGAATTCCGCGGCGTGAGCCGCCACGGTCGCCGTTCCTACAAGCAGGGCGGCCAGGATGATGTTTTTCATTGATGCTCCAAATGGAATGGGGACTTCGACGTTAAATCGCTTGGTCGCGGAGCATCGCGGATTCATCTTACCCACAGGCGAATTTCGGAGGGGAAATTTACCCCCGGATGCAATTCATGACTTGGTTTTTCCGCGCATCGTCAACAGCGCGCTGATGGCGGAGGGTAAATCTACCCTGTGCGGCCTCATCGGTTTGAACTAATGGCGGTGAACGAATTTCAGGGTTCCATATTTCGACGATGGCAAAAGAGACACCGTTTAGCGCGGTCGCGCGCACCATGATGGACAACTGGCTTCAAACGAGTCCCGAGAACACAGCCAAACCGGAGTCGGTCTACAACGACATCCTTGGCCATCTCTCGATCAAGATGCGGCTGACCCTGTTTACGGTGACAGGCGACAACCCCAAAAAATGGCACATGAAAGCCATCAGGCATTCCGGGTTTACGTCTCGCATTCTGAACATCAACAAGATTTTCGCGGACTGTTATGTCGAGGATTTCAAGGACCAGAAATACATGGATGACGCTGTCATCCCAAGACTTCGCCAGGTCATGGAATCGCAACAGCCGTCTATGGAACTCGTCAAAACGAGGCTGTTCGGCGTCAACCTCGGTTACGACCGCATTCTGATCCCGCAGAAGAACATCGGTCGCCCTCAGTGGATCATCTCGTCGTCCTATGCCCAGTTTTTGCTCAGTCCGCCACAGCGGCGAGAAAGACTGGACGTGGCCGACGAAGCCATCGCCCAGCTTTTGATCGAGGGAGGGACAGCCAAGGAAATCGCGCAGACGCTCAACGTATCGCCGCGGACGGTTGAACATCGCGTAGAGAGGCTGAAGACCAAGTACGGGGCGAGAAACACCGTCCACCTCGTCGCGATGCTGGTCACGCTACAGGCCGAAAAGATGGCGGAATGATACGTGGGTTGCCAGGTTCGGGAATTATGCATCACGGGTATTTTTACCCTATGACTTTGACCTCACTGTTAAGCCAAACGCCTTCAATGTCGGCAGGCAGGCGGTATGCGTGCATCTGGTGCATGAAGACGCCGTAGATCGATCTCTGGACGGCATGCATCATGACCAGCATTCTCACAAATGGTTCAGCGACCTCTGCTCTTGATGTCCTGCGACGGATAGGCACCGACCTCGGAACGCAACAAGACCGGATTTCTTCGGGTCTACGGGTGTCGACTGCGTCTGACGACGTTGCCTACTGGTCGATCTCGACAACCATGAAATCCGACGCGAAAGCCATGATGGCCGCCAATGACACCATCGGGATTTCAAGCGGGATCGTAGACACCGCGTACGCCGCGATGGAAACGGTCCGCGATAGTTTCGTGGAAATCCGAAACATCGCGATCATGGCGAGCCAGGAGCCTGCGCCTGAATTTAAGAACGTCGTCATCGGCGGTTTTGTCGAAGACGAGTATTATGCGAAATCAAGCGTCGCGCGCCTGGACAGGCAGATGCAGCAACTCCAAGATCAGGCCAGGGCCGCGATCAACTCGGCCTCGTTCGCAGGGGTCAACCTTCTGCACCATACGAAGAACGAAGACGCGAAGGCCAGCGAGACCGTCCATTCCTTCGTCGTCGGTTACGACAACGGAAAGGTGCGGACGCTGGATGTCGACGCGATGGACCTGTTGCTCATCAACGACGATTTCGGTTCCGAACCGTTTCCCTACGTTCTCGGTTACAATCCCGAGCAGGCCCTGTTCGATAGCGGGGAGACCGTCTTCGCTCCGGGGTCGTTCACTCCGGCAGGCGTTTATTGGTTCAACATTCCACTGACCAACTCAGACGGCGATCCGGAGGGCTATGACGTCAACCCGTCGTTCGTCCTGATGAAGCTCGAAAACAACATCGTCCGCGATGGCGGTGATCGCCAGGGGCTTTATTCCGCGTTCGCGAACTACATCGACGAGCATCTCAATGCGTTGACTGACAGGATGGCCTATCTCGGCACCTTGCAAAATTCATTGGAGGCGCACGACGAAATGAACAAAAAGCTGATCGACTCGGTGACAAAAGGTGTCGGCGTTCTCGTCGATACGGATATGGAGGAGGCGTCTGCGAGACTGAGCGCGTTACAGGCGCAACAGCGGTTGGCCGTGCAGTCTCTGCAAATGGCCAATGCTCGGCCGCAGGCCGTCCTCGATCTATTCCAGAGGTGAGTTTCGTTACGTCTAGCGTCGCGTAAGGTGGGATGCGCGTTGTTGAAAAGTTTCAAATACAGTTTCTTGCAAGTTTGATCGCGTAAGATTTTCATTCCAATCAACAGTGTTGTGCTTGAGTAATTAAATCTGATCGTGTATACGCCCGGCGAATTCGCTTGCACGGTTTACGGAATCTTGACACACTGTAATTAACGTGAATTGGGAACAAACACCCAAGGACGACGTTACCGCAACAACAAAAAGATGGGTTGAAGCTATGATAAATCACGACAGAGAACCAGCGGTTCAAGACGCCAAGAACGCTTTGGCCCGTGATATTACGCGTTTCAAAACACTTTATCCGAATGGCGAAGCGAAACTGAAAGAAGTTCCGACCTCGCACTTCGCATATCTGAATTCTGCAGAAATGGTTGCAGCATCCGCTCACTGATTTAATTTTTACGTTAATGTTAAGGCACAGAGGTTGATCCTCTGTGCCTTTTTGCTATGTGAGGTTATCACTGGGAAAGTAAGAATGTTCGAATTTAGCGCCGACGCTTTCGAAGCATGGCAATCCGACTACGATGAATTCAATTATGCTTTTAGAAAGTACTGTTTTCTACAGTTTCGCGCTTACTCCATCCACGCCGAATTCGTGCCGAACGTTACGCGTCAAATTCACACAATGTGGTGCGAAAGTTGTAATCGCTGGCTAAGCAAGGAGACCGATGCGCAAACAAGCAGGCTTTCCTATCTCAAGCGAGCCAGCCTGCTTCTCAGTGCGCTTGTGTCGCTGCAATACCTGGGCAATGTCGTTCAACATGATTACAACGAGGAAGACAAGGTTACTTTTAGGGGGCCTCCCGAAATCTACGCGTCCTCGAGACAGGACTTGATAGACGCTCGAGAAGTCGTTCTGGCTTTGGACTTTGTGCTCAATATTATCCACTACTTCGAAGAAAACAGGATCGACAGAGCCGAGGATTTCAAGCCAAGGATCACGATCGACATGAGACACGATCTGATCGGATACCTGCTTTCTGGAAAATCGGAAGAGAAGGCCATCTACCTGATCTTGAAAGCCTTGTACTTGCGCCATTCGGCAGGTGGCTCGGCTAACTGATCGCTAGATGGGGGCAAACGTCGTCGATGTCTCGACACCACGTTGTGCGGCACGGTTCATGGCGTGCGTACTGAAATTGCCAACCACCGTAAGATGAAAACAGCCGCCCGCGCCAAGGTCGAGCCAGGCGGCCGTTGTCTTGATTAAAGGATCAACACCTTTTCAGCTTTCAGCTTTGCGGTCTTTCGATCCTGGCCTACTTCAAAACTAACCTTGTCGCCTTCTCGAAGAGACTCCCCGTTTTCGATCGCGGACACGTGGACAAAGATATCCTGTCCGCCGCCCTCTTGGGTGATAAATCCAAAGCCTTTCTCGCCGTTGAAAAACTTTACCGTGCCCGTCGCCATATGAGAGTTTCCTCTGGTTCGTCAAAATCTCTCCAACAATATATATGCCGTCTTGGCAGAGGACAACTCTCAGTAACCGGGCTCTGTCCACCGGGTCTGTTCGCCGTTTCAGGCGCATACCGAGCCTTCCTCACCTTGTATCCTACTATTGCGAGGCCTTCGCGGCATACCCCTCCACGGCGAGCTTGGCCTCTGACATGCCGACGTTGTGTTTTTCGCGATATAGCTTGATTGCGTCCAGCTTCCGGCCAGGTAAAAGAGCGAGCTTCTCCCAGGTGTCCGGAGGTGTCCATTCCGGCTCGTCATTTGGCGGGCTTATCAGAAAATATCGGACCTCTATTCCTCCGGAACCATAATGTGCGCTGACGGTCAGCGGCGGCATTTCCCAGTGGTCGTGATCTGGCTCGGGATGCTCCTGGCCGACTCTGCCTTCGCCGATGACCCAGGTTCGGTCGGGCTTCCGCTTGTTTCGCAATCCGTCACGACGATCATCGAATTCAAAACCGAACGGAAGACTGCCTGCATAGCGCCGATGTTTATCCACGCCGTCATTGTAGAAGAAGACGGCTGATAGGGTTCGTTTCTGTCGATTACCTGCCCCTCGGGTTTCTTCGTCCTCGAAAAGGAGGTCGAAGCCGCCGTCTCGGCATACTACGTACTGCTGGCCGTCACTGGGCTTCTCCGCCAGATGACGGGGCTGAAGACCCAAGAAGGTGGACACGGCCACATCGTCATATGTTAGGCCGAAAAGGGAGATTACGTCTTCGTGACTGCCTGACATCAGTACCTCCGGTCATTATCCCAGCAGTAGCAATCGCCCAGAGCGAATTTTTCGAGGGTCGCCTGACTCGAAAGTTCGACCGGGAACGCCACCCCATAATATTGTGCCCTTGTAATTCATGCAATCTCGAGGCGCTATGGTCTTCGAATGGGGGGAATCATGCTCAGCGATATCGAGATCACCTATTTTCGAAGCCGAATCGACGACGTGCTTAGGGATGGCCAGCCGACCGCATGGCAACGGCAATTCCTTGCCGACGTCCGGGCGAAAATCGATCGCTACGGAACGAAGACAAGGCTAACCGAAAAACAGCTGGTCATGTTGAAGCGGCTGACCAAGCTCGAAGGCGCTCCTATCGACCGATCCTCCGTGTACGTACGCCCACGCGCCGCCATCCGACGACCCCGACTGCGTACCTGGCGCGCTCCATATCGAGGCTGGCGATATCGAAAGATTAATTGGGTCGTCGCTCTGATCGCCGTTGTGGTCATTGGAGCGGTTCATCTCTTTACGAATGGCGGTACGCCATCCGCAGTGGATACCCCCGCGGATGTTCGGGCCCCATCGCCTTTCATCTCGCAACGGTTCACTATCACCGATGGTGACACGATCCGCATGGCCGACGGCACTCCCGTCCGCTTGGTAGGCTTCAATACCCCTGAAAAATTCGAGCCCATGTGCTCAAGAGAAGCGGAACTGGGAAACAGGGCTAGCGCGAGGCTCAGGGAGATCGTTTCGTCCGGGACCAGCACGGTGACCAAAGTTGCCTGCGCCTGTGCGCCCGGGACCCAAGGTACCAAAAAATGTAATTACGGTCGCAGCTGCGGTATTCTCCGCGTAGACGGGAAGGATGTCGGACAGACGCTCATAGCGGAGGGCCTCGCCGTCTCTTTCCAATGCGGACGGACCAAATGTCCCAAGTTGCCACGGCCGTGGTGCGGTTGACTTGGAATACGTCGACAGACACTCCAACGCGCTGGCGGACTGGGATTTGATCGATGCGGTGAAAAAATTCGGTGACACCCTGGTTGGCCGGACATGGAGGAGGCATCATGCTTTGCGCGCTGCTGGCGCGACAGCGGCTGGGCCGTGCTAATGTTAGACACATTGGCCAGCCGACGATCGGCGATGTATCCAACCTCAACTTCCCCACGAAGCCGGTCGCTACAGCCTGCAGGTCAGGGTTGACCAGTAATCGTTTAATGTAAAATGTTTCCTGAGGTAGACATTAAGGGGCGATTCGAAATGAGGAATTTCAAGGCGGCCGATTGGGGATCAGACGCTGACGGCATAGAAAACGCCAGCGGCTTCCCGCTTTTCAAACGTCTCGTGCTCAACTGGTCCGAGCCGCAGGTTGTAGACAAAGGTACGAAGCCGCACTTTGAAGAGCCGCGCGCGTGCCTGTACGCTATCATGAGAAATCACCATTCTTCGCATCAGAAGGACCGAATATGCTATATAGGGCTTTCCACAAATCCGGCGCGACGCTTCTACAATCACCCCACTGCGATTGAACTGATACAGAAACGCGGCGTCACTACCTTCAGCCACGCATATCTCGACACCGAGAAGTCCTCCGAGAAAATCCCAGTGATCAAGCGTGCTCTCGAAGATGTTGAGCATATCTTGATTTGGACATTGTGGCACAACCTTGAGAACAAGGCGAAAATGTACACGCTGCCGGGTATGGGTTCCACCACTGGCGATCCGTATCACATCATAAACGAGGGCTACAGTTTCATGGGGCAGATGCCGAAAGAGATTGTGTATCCTTGGGCCCTGGTACTGAATCGCAAAGATCAGTCGTGGGGGTGAAGAACTGCAATAAGAGACTTTCGCCCCTTGTTCGACCCCACCGAACTGCGATGGCCAAGTATGTTCGAGTCGCGTAAAAGTTATTTATTCAAGTTTGCGATTGCAATTAAAGGTCGAATCGTCTGGGTATGGTACAAATGCCTAGAAGAAGATTTGAGGAGCCGACTTGATCAGCGCAGCAGAACATTCCGTATACGAAGTACTTGGCGACCGCTTTCTTCACGAAATACCCTCATATCAGAGACCTTACACGTGGACTGAAGACGAGGCGAAACAACTGGTTGCCGATTTGCTCGAGGCCATGGCCGACAAGGGCGACGAGCCGTACTTCCTGGGAAGTCTGGTGTTGGTCAAGCCTCCCGGCCAAGTCAACGGCCAAGTCGTCGACGGCCAACAGCGGTTGACAACACTTACCATCCTCGGAGCGGTGCTCCGGGACCTAGCCGATGACGACAAGGAAAAGGCTGCGCTGGATTCCATCGTCTATATACGTCCGAACAGTTTTCTTGCTCAGAAAGAAGCGGTTCGCGTGATGGCCCATGAGAACGATCGTCTTTTCTTCCGGGAATCGATCCAAACGCCTGGTGCGACAGGGAAAGCGGAACCGTCAGCAGCGCCAAAGACAGAGGCGCAGGGACACATGTGGGCGAATGCGTTTGCGCTTCGGAAGATGGTTGGAGCGTTGTCAACGACAGACCGTCAGCAGTTGGTCGGTTACCTTTTAAACAGATGTGTTCTGGTCGTTGTATCAACAGAGTCACGCGCATCTGCGTTACGCATCTTCAAGGTGCTGAACGACCGTGGCTTGGACTTGACGAACGCCGACGTTATCAAGGCCGATCTGCTCGCGAAGTTTCCCGAGGAAACTGAGATGCAGTTTCAGGCAAACCGCTGGCGGGAATTCGAGAACGACTTGGGTAGACAAGAGTTCGAGGGACTGCTGGAAACCCTACGGTTCATCCGCGAAGAAATCAAAAATCGTCGAACGCTGAGCGAGGCATATGCCGAGCGTTTTAAATCCGCCAGCGCGGAGGAGGTCCGAACTTTTCTCGTGGAAGAGATGGGACCCGCGAAAATTCAATACGCGAGGCTCTTGGAAACCGATGTGAGTTCTTTCCCAAAAGAACTTCAGAGCAGGGCCACCGAGGCTCTCACAGGACTTTCGTTGGTTCCTAATAAGGACTGGATACCGGTTGCGTTGTCTGCCTACCTTAGGCACGGCCCTGACCGCCTCGTGAAAACACTCGAACAACTCGAGGGTCTTGCTTGGACGATGCAACTGACGCGCCGTTACGACACGCAACGTATGAATCGGTATATCGAGGTATTGAAAGCTCTCAAACTCGATGATGCCGCGATCGATAGCGCTTTTGCCCTGACAGAAGGCGAACGGAGTGAGGCAGACATTGCTCTAAACGGTGACCTCTACAACGTCTTCCCAACGCGTGTTGTTCGCGCCATCCTCGAACGGCTTGATCGCCTGATTTCCGAACAGCCTGTGATCTGGCCTGGCATGAAAACAGTGGAGCACATTCTTCCGCAAAATCCGGCTTCCGGATGGGATAAGTTCGGCGAGCTCGACAGAATCGATTTGACGAATAAACTCGGCAACTTGGTCCTCCTCACCTCACGCAAGAACTCGGGAGCTTCTAATCTGCCGTTCTCCGATAAGACGAGGGTATATTTCGGTCTCGGTAATTCAGCGTCATCAACCAAACGGGCAACCTATGCATCGGCACAGGAGCTGGCGCATGTCGCAGACTGGACTCCCGAAGCATTCAATGAACGCCATACAAGGCATGTGGGTCTTTTGAGAACTCGGTGGGGCATATGAACAGTTCATGACAGCAGTGGTAGGTGCGGAGCGTGGCACATGTGAAAAGATCAAGCAGGGCTGACCCGTTTCCGATCCGGTTCTAGGAAGCCATAAAGTTCAATTCCACAACCGCGGTAACTGCGAAACGGGTGAACGACGTATTCGACGGTTCCCGATGGACAGAAGATGCGAGGAACAGACACCATGCTCATGATTAGATTTTAGCCTTATAGGACACAACCTAAAAAAATAAAAGCGCCTTGACACTGCCACATTGACTAGATAGATTACAGCTAACAACGCCCACGCGGTAATCGTTTCGAGTGTAAGCTCGGTCGGTAACTTCGTGGGCTTTTCCATTGGCTGCGGGGCATATTGCGTAAAGTATTTTTCAAGAATTTTAAAAGAAGGTTCTACAGATCGGCATTCGGCCAGTGCGTCGGTTCGATTATGGAGACATACTACTGGCGACAATTCAACAAAAACAATGTGTCGCTTATCGAGTACCAGAAGCCCTATCGATCGCCGTCTGATCTCGCTGATAAGCTTATTTCCCAAGGATTGCATCTTCACGACAGATCGTATGCCGAAAGAGTCATTTATCTAAATAATTATTTCCGGATAAAAGCATATTTTATTCCGTTCATGGACTCAAACAAACAGTTCATAGCGGGTACGACTTTTTCAGACGTTTACGACCTGTACACTGCTGATCAAAATATAAGGGTCTTTTTATTTCAGATAGTCGCGCATCTTGAAGTGCGGATTCGCGCTGTGATCGACAATGTCGTCACATCAGTGACGAATGACCCCTTCTGGCACTTGAACAAAAAGAATTTCAACAAATATGACGAAGTTGAAACAGCTATCAAAAAAGCGGGTTCGCGGTTCAATATCGGCAAACAAGAATTCGTCCTCCATTATAGAGAACGCTATTTTACCACGAAATCCTTCGAACACCGACGCATACCGCCATTTTGGATTATCTCAGAGGTATTCACGCTCGAACAACTGCTTGCCGTCGCAAAAAACATCGATCGAGATCGTTTTCGACTGCCCGGCGACAACAAGCTAAATGCATGTGCTACTCAGTTTGGTTTCGCGGGCTACGATGCGTTGGTTACCAATCTTCAATGCATTCTGGAACTTCGAAATATTTGCGCGCATCACTCACGACTTTGGAACAAAAACTTGCGTGCGCCCAGCAGCATAGCGAAGAAGATGAAAGTCAAACCGGGTCGATACGTAAAACCAAACAGACTGTACACACACTTAGTCATGCTTCGCATCATGTGCAAGGCACAGAATATGGATGATGGAATTTGTGATTTTTTCAATCATCTAATTTCCAATCATGCCATTCTGGCGCAAGACATGAATTCGATGGGCTTTCCTGCAGCCTGGAAAACTGATCCTCTCTGGGTATAAGTTGCTATTTACTTGTTTGATAAGCCAAGGTCATAGTCATGACGTGGTCCCTACTCACCGCGCATCGGCAAAAGGGGCAGGCCGAGTTCTTTCAGAAAAACGTTGTATTTCTTTGTTGAAGCCTGAACGTGTCTTTCAATTTCCATCAACTCATCATGCGTGGTCTGAAGATCAATCGTGCGCTCCTCATCGGCCGTGTTGATATACCGTGAGATGTTTAGGTTATAGCCTTCTTCAGCAATTCGCTCCAAGCTAATGCGCTTGGAATAGCGATCTTCCTCCTTGCGGAACCTGTATGTATCGATAATCTTGGTAATGTGATCTTGAGAAAGTTGGTTCTGACGTTTACCTTTAGCAAAGTGTTGCGCAGAATTGATGAAAAGTACATCGTCTGGTTTCTTGCACTTCTTCAGCACGAGGATACAGACAGGTATACCAGTTGAATAGAACAGGTTAGCGGGTAAGCCGATAACTGTATCGATATGACCGTCGTTGAGGAGCTTGGTGCGGATGCGCTCTTCAGCTCCACCCCGGAAAAGCACTCCGTGAGGCAGTATGATCGCCATAACGCCTTCCTCTTTCAGGAAGTGAAAACCGTGTAGAAGAAAGGCGAAGTCTGCGGCGGACTTTGGGGCCAACCCATAATTCTTGAAGCGAACGTCATCGCCCATTGCGTCGTTCGCCTCCCATCTCAAGCTGAAAGGCGGATTAGCTACGATTGCGTCGAACGTCGGTTTTCTTGCGGGGTTTTGCTCACGCAGTATGTCCCAGTCATTCGTGAGTGTGTCGCCGTGATAGATTTCGAATTCGGTGTCCTTCACCCCATGCAACAGCATGTTCATACGAGCGAGGTTGTAGGTGGTGATGTTGCTTTCTTGCCCGTAAATCTTGCCGATACCATGCGGCCCCATACGCTTCCGCACATTTAGCAAAAGTGAACCCGAGCCACAGGCGAAATCGAGTACGCTTGCGAGGTGATCCTTCTTGCCTGTGGCAGGTTCTTGGCTATCAAGTGTAACTATCGCTGAGAGGATGTCGGAAATCTGCTGCGGGGTATAAAACTCGCCTGCCTTCCGGCCAGACCCGGCCGCGAACTGCCCTATCAGGTATTCATAGGCGTCTCCCAATGCATCAATCTCAGAGGAAAATTCTGCTAAGCCTTTGGCAATTTCCGTGATGATTGCGCAGAGCTTAGTATTGCGTTCTTGATATTTTCTACCAAGTTTGTCCGATGCGAGATTAATCTCGGAAAACAGCCCATTGAAAGTGCTGTGAAACGACTCTGTTTCGATATACTTGAAGCCTGCCTGTAATGTGTTCAGTAATTCGCTGTTGTGGGTGCGGGCCATATCGGCAATGCTGCTCCACAGATGGACCGGCTGAATAACATAGTGGACCTTGCGACGCATTTGCTGTTCAAAATCATGAATGTCGTCCGAGTTGTCCGCGTACCATAGCACCAAAGGCGCACGACGGTCGTCCGCTGGGAGTGTGGGGTAATCTTCGCCGAGTTCTTTCTTCGCGGCCATTTCATAATTGTCTGATAGGTACCGAAGGAAGAGGAACGACAGCATGTAATCGCGGAAATCGTCTGCGTTCATCGCCCCGCGTAGTTGGTCGGCGATATTCCAAAGGGTTTTGCCGAGTTGCTTTTGATTTTTATTATTCATTGTACAAGGATTTCTTCAGGTGCGGCTGCGGGGATCGGTGCGGAGGTAATGGATGGAGAGATGTCCAGCGTGTCGGGCAAGGAGAACTGGTACTTGTTAAGGAAGGCACCAAGGATATCGCGAAAAAGCTTTTTCGTGTCGTCTACCATTTCCATGGGCTGGTAGATGGCATACTTTCCATGGCTCAGAAGGTTGAGGGCTCGTGCATAGAGCACCTCATCTTCAACACCATGAATGCACGACGAAAAATCATCGTGCCCAAAAAAAGTTGCGGTCTTTTCCATTATGCTACGTAACATGTTGAAATGGTAGGTATAAAGGGTCCCGTCTGAAGCTGCTCTCTTGATTTCTGCCAACATTGCAACATGGTGGAAAAATGGGACGTCATCAGTAGCCCGAAGGGTGTAGACGGTGCCGCGATCCGGACGGTGAAGGAAGTACTTCTTATGGGCCTCCTTTTTTAGCTCGTTACACACAACATTGAAGAACAATGCATGATGCGTAGATAGTACCGTCTTGATTGGATCAGGAACCGTCCGCTCTATTCCAGAAACGGTTTCTTTTTTGGTGCGGCTCTTTGCTCTTTGGAGCATCTTTGCCAAGTCGCTGGCTACGGCGATGGCATTGTTGTCGTCGAGCGAGGAGACCGGATCATCGATGTAAATATATTTGACCCAAGCATAAGACTCCGCGCCGTCAATCATTCTCTCGCAGATGGCCATAAAGATGCACCAGATGAACATGTTCTCCTCACCGCGCGAGACTTTGATGTGACTTGCATCGCCTTTACGGAAGCTGATGGTCCACTTTTCGTAGTCAATATCGAAAAGGAAGTCCGCGTAACGTCCGAGATAATCTCCAATACGTTCTTCTAGCGCCAAATCTTTGAGTCCGTTAAAGAACTTGGAGTCGGAATTAATGTGAAAGAGCCTCTCATTGTCATTCTCTAGGTCGTTGTCCCATGAGAAGAGGTCTTCGGTAAATGCATTGAAATAGAGAGTGTCAGGTTTCTTTTCGTTTTTTAATTTTCCCGCTTCTTTGAATTCCATGCATAGTCGTGTCTTTCCGGTACCATTATAAGCGTAGAGCAGAACGAAGTCTTGGTTGCCACCTACCAAGTCGTCTCGCAGGCGACTGACCAATTTCTGCATGTTCTGAAAGCGATGAATCTTCGGCTTGCCTTTCACCCTTCACTCTCCGGGATTGATGAATAAACCTGCTGCATTAGGCCTATCTTGTGCTTCTTTAGAACTTCGAGTTTTCCAGTCTGACTAATAATGAGCTCGTCGAGCGTGATAAGACACTCAGCGATCCTTTTCTGCTCGGATGGACCCGGAAGCATCAAGTCTAGACCTTTCAACTCATCGGTATCTAGTTTTCCTGTGCCGTGCCCCGCTCGATCTACCATACTGAGTAGACGATCCTTATAGCTGGTGAGCATCCATGCTAAGAAGAGACCATCGACCTCATCCTTGGGCCGAAGTCCTTTAACATCTTGGTTGAAGCTCATCTCGCGCCGCAAAAAGCAGATGGGGACATCTTTGAGCAATGTCATTCCTCGCGTCAGTATTAAAAGAGTGCCGGATGGAACCAGTCGAGCACCGTTATCTACAGCTGCAGCTGAAATGTGATCTGTTGTGTCTTCTAACAACAAGCGCTTCATGTCCTTCGCCGACACCCATGGGACAGAGCCATCCCAGAATTCGGGAGTTCCTTTAGCGGGTGTGGCCCCCGATTGAATGCTAACAATGTCACCCAGGGTTTTCGGTACCCAATCACCAGCGTCCTGAAATTCGGGGAAGCGGAAGTTGGGTTGAACCTCGCCCTCTCGCGGGAAAAGTTGCTGCATCAGGGCTTTTTTATGTATCGTAAGAGTATCTACAATTTTGGATTGTTTAAGAACTAGATCGTCTAAGGACAACAAGCATTCAGCGATTTTCTGTTGCTCAGCGAAGGCTGGCGTAGGTATTTTGATGCCGAAGAAAGTCTGTTTGCTTATGTTGAGCAAACCATTGCTTCGCGCGCCGCTGGTAATGTGTTTCTTGAGTTGCTTCCCGTGCAGGTTCTGTTCAAAGGCCCCCTGAAAGAAGCCGTTGCAGTAACCATTTTTAAGTCGAAAAGATATAAATACATTCGGCGCAGCGACTTCCCCCCAACCCTGCAAGAGGTAGATACACCCTTCTGGAAACTTGAGAGAGTTTCCTTTATTGAATACAAAGTCGCCATCACGGACAAGGGTGTAGAGGTGGTACTGATTTCCAGATATATCCCTACCGAACTTCTCTGACTGAGGCACAAATCCAATGCCGGCAGAAATACTGACGGGCGTGAGTTTCTTTTGGCCAACTCGTTCGACAACCGGCGACGTTGCTTCCTGTAAGCTTACTGGCGTCCACGCTTCAGCATCCCGAAAGTCCGGGAATCGCAGTTGTGGTACCAACTGAAGCGTGGTGTCGTCTGTCAGATTCATGGTAATCGCTTTACTGCTCATATGCGCTTAGTCCAGAGATTTCGCGCCCATTGGCACGTTTGGTGAGCAGGGGCAGGAGATCGGCCATAAGTTCGAGTTCCTTTACCCGACGTGCCTTCCAATTAAGTCCCAGCGGTTCCATCAGGTCAGTGAGTTGCTCCCCATCGAAGATCATTCGTTCCAGTATTCCATCCACGAAGGCTTGCAACGCGGCGGTGGTCAGCCCGTGCTTGTTTGCGATGCCGACCAGTTCTTCCGCTTCCTTCTCCGACTTAAAGCGAGTGTAGCCGTCGCGGATGACTTTTTCGCTTAAACCTTCACCCGCTTTCAACGTTGAAATATAAGCGGCGATATCGTCGCTTTCGTTCATAAACTTTGCATCGGACTGAATGAGGCCAACGAGCTGCTCGCGGCTCATTTTTTGCTTGCCTGGCATCGCCTGCGAGAAACGAGTGATAAGTCCCATGATGTAGTCGTAATCGATGACGGTGGACGCAAAGAGGACGAACTCGAAATCAAGCCCGTCCACTTCCGGACTGGGTATGTCAGTGTGCTTGTCCTGCTGGGCCCTGAGACGTTGGGCGGTTTCCAGATAAGCACCGCGGAAACCCAGCAGATTTTCCTTCGGAAGAATCTGCTCGATGGCGGCGGCGTTTTCATCGGTGATGTCTGTGTATTGGTCGAGCTGGGTCTTGAGACGCTGGACTTCCTTGAAGCGCTCAATGAAGACGGCACGGGCGGCATCCCCCTTAAGACTGGGTACTGCGTCCGGGGCGCTGTTGAGGCCCTGGGACTTCATAAACTCATCTAACTTATGCACCGCGAGCTGCAGTTTCTGGATGACAATAGGGGCTTTGTCCACCAGCCAGATTTCGCGGGCTTTTTCCCCCGCTGACTCGCCAGAGAAGAGAGCAATCGCGTTATCGACGGAATCTCGCTGCTGACGGAAGTCGAGAATATTACCGTAAGGTTTCGTGGCGTTGAGCACGCGATTGGTGCGGGAGAAGGCTTGGATCAATCCGTGGTCCTTCAGCTTCTTGTCGACATAGAGCGTGTTCAAGTATTTGGAATCGAAGCCAGTGAGCAACATGTCCACCACAATCGTGATGTCGATTTTCTGTGAATGCGGCTGGTCGGCATTGGGCCATTGCTGATCCTTGATACGCTTTTGCACATCCTGATAATAGAGGTCGAACTCGCCAATGCGGTGATTGGAGCCGTATCGAGCATTGTAGTCGGCGAGGATGGACTTGAGGGCTTCCTTTTTCCTCTCTGGCTCCACAGTGTTGTCCTCTTTTTCCTGCGGGAGGTCTTCCTGAATCTGCTTTACATCAGGATCGCCCTCTGCGGGTGGCGAGAAGACACAAGCGATGTTCAGGGGTTGGAAGTCGGCGGAGTTCTTTCGTTTTTCGGACTGCAACTCGCCGAATAGACGATAATATTCGATGGCGTCATTGATGGAGGCGGTCGCCAGTAGAGCATTGAACTTACGCCCGCCAGTGGCGGCGTCGTGCTTGGCGAGAATGGCCTCGATGACTGCCTTCTTCGCGATCGGTTCGCCCGGCTTGGGCACTTTCTTCCCGTCAGGCTTGAAGAAATCGATATGAAATCGCAGGACATTTGCGTCCTCAATGGCATGTGTGATTGTGTACGAGTGGAGCTGTTTCTGGAAGAGCTCGCTGGTTGTCTGGAACGAGGCCTCTTCATCCTCTACCTTAACGCGACTGGAATTTTCTTCAAAAATGGGCGTCCCGGTGAAGCCAAAGAGTTGAGCCTTAGGGAAAAACTCTTTGATAGCTTTATGATTTTCACCGAACTGTGAGCGGTGACACTCGTCGAAGATAAAGACAATGCGTTTGTCTCGAAGCGGCTCCAACTGCTCCTTGTAAGTCTGTCTGCCGTCCTTCTTTTGCTGCTTGTTGCGCTTGCTATTTTCGTCCAGCGCCAATCCGAGCTTTTGGATTGTGCAGACGATCACCTTGTCGGAGAGGTCGTCCGAGATGAGTCGGCGCACGAGAGAAGCCGTGTTGGTATTTTCCTCGACACAGCCTTCCTGGAACTTATTGAATTCTTCGCGGGTCTGACGGTCGAGGTCCTTACGGTCTACGACGAAGAGGCATTTCTCGATATCGGGGTTGTCCTTTAGGAGGGTTGAAGCCTTGAAAGAGGTGAGCGTCTTACCACTACCCGTGGTATGCCAAATGTAACCATTGCCGCAGTTTTGGGCGATGCAGTCCACAATCGCCTTCACTGCATAGATTTGATAGGGTCGCATCATCAATAACTTCTGCTCGCTGGCTACGAGTACCATATAACGGCTGATCGTTTGCCCAAGGGTGCATTTGACGAGGAATGTTTCTGCGAAGCTATCGAGGTAGGTGACCTTTTTGTTGTCGATGTCCGCAAATTCATAGATAGGCAAAAACCGCTCGTCGGCGTTGAAAGCAAAGTGCCTGGCGTTGTTGTTTGCAAAGTAGAAAGTGCGATCGCGATTGGTGACGATGAAAAGCTGCAGAAAGCAGAGAAGCGTCTTTGTGTAGCCGTTGCCGGGATCGTTCTTGTACTCGACAATCTGCTCCATCGCCCGGCGGGGGCTGATGCCGAGGGTTTTCAGCTCGATTTGAACGGCGGGGACGCCGTTGATCAGAATGATGACGTCGTAGCGGTGATGGCTGTTATCCGTATTTATGCGCAGCTGTTTGACAACCTCAAAGGTGTTTTTGCACCAGTCCTTGATATTGACGAGGGTGTAATTGAGTGGCGTGCCGTCATCGCGGGTAAAGCTGTTGCGCTCCCGTAGCGTGCGGGCTGCGGCAAATACGTCAGGCGTAGTGATCTCGTCAATAAGGCGGATGAACTCGGCATCGGTCAGAGTGACACGGTTAAGTGCGTCGAACTTCTTACGGAAGTTTTGCTCCAACGTGGCTCGGTCGCGGATGTCCGGTCGATATTCGTATTTGAGGTCTTGCAGTTTCGTTACAAGAGCCTGCTCGAGGCCGCTTTCAAGGATGTTCATATTTAGAATGCCACTCCGCAGACTATGGAGGCGTACATGCGCCTTTGAAGATTCGCTATATATAGCCGCTGCTATGCAGAATTGGGAGCCTGCAGTTGCCCTCGCTTCAACTTAAAAGTTTATCCGCTGATGAATGGTTCTGATGACGATAAGCGGCCAAATGTGGAGGAACGCCATGGCATGCGCTCCGCTTTCAGTTCTGAGTTTCGGGGGAATCGGCGGGCAGCGACCTGACTATTGGCACGTTGTCTCACAGCTTGGCCTTGACGAGAGCGGCGGTTGGCTGATGACGGTGGAGATAGCGGGGAAAACAGTTGAACAGGCCAGCCGAGGACGACTCACCGGTGGCCTGCGATTATATCGCGATACCAATTCAGACGACGCAGTGCTAAACGCGGCCAGTCCAATCATTAGGATAGTACAGGAGGCCTAATTCATGAAGCCAAAGATAAACACTCTCATCGTTGACTTGGATAACACCCTGTACGACTGGTTTGAGATATGGCGCGCATCTTTCCTGCCTGTTTACAATGGCCTACGTGATCGAGTCGGAGTGGATGAGACAGACCTTCAAAGCAAAATTCGCGAAGTTCACCGCCAACGTAAAACCTCCGAATACACCTTCCTTTTGGAAGAATTGCAGATAGCTACTCCCGATAGCGCCGATCTTCGGGGTTTTCTCGAAGAGGAGGTCCGGCTTTCTAAAACAGAAAGGGATCGAGCGCTCAAACTATATAAGACGGTGTTAAAAACGCTGTGGCAGGTGAAGAAAAGCGGAACCCGCATCGTCGCGTACACGGAGTCTCTTTCATTCTATAGCGGTTACCGTTTGAAGAAACTCGGGCTTGATGGTGTTATCGATTATCTCTACTGCCCGGAGGACAACGATTTGCCATCCGGCGTCAGCCTTAGCAAAATACGTAGCCTGCCAGATGAATTCTACGAATTGCAGATTACCGAAATCAGGCACACCGCTCCAAATGAACTCAAGCCGAATCCCAAGCTTCTCCGCGAGATAGTGGTAAATCTCAAGGCAAAGCCAGACGAGTGTGTTTATGTAGGCGATAGTCTCTTCAAAGACGTTGCGATGGCTCAAGACGCAGGCGTCCATGATGTTCACGCCGAATATGGCGTTGCACAGTCTCAACCTGATTATGAGCTTCTTCGAAAAGTGTCGCACTGGACCGACGCAGACATTGCGAGGGAAAAGCACGTTACTGAAAGAATCGTGACGCCCTCACATTCGATTGAGGTCTTTAGTGAACTCCTTCAAAAATTCGATTTCGTCGGCTCTGAGGTGAAACTGGCGGATTTGAGCGCGAACCACATGATCGACATCTGGAAAAAGGTTGTCGACGTCCAGCAGCACTTCAATCAGCTCGAAATGCAAATCCGTAATTACGCTCTGACAGTCACCGGAGCCATAATGGCTGCGGCAGGAATTACCTTTAGAGACGGTCTGTCGGTCAGTTTTATCGGTACTGAAATCAGTCTGTCGATTGGGATCGCAGCGGTAGCTCTAACTATATGGGCGGGCTTCTGGTTTATGGACAGGCACTGGTATCACCGTCTCCTGAAAGGTGCGGTAGACCACGCCACGACGATCGAAGAGAAATTTGGGAAAAGCATTCCGGAGATAGCATTGGGCTCGCGTATTAGCGCAAACAGCCCAGTATACATTTTTGGGTTTAAATTAGGCTCAAACGGCAAAATTAATCTGTTTTACGGCTTGGGCGCTGTAATAATCTTGCTCTTCGGATTATTCGCGTTTGTCGCCGAGCCTATGCCTAGTAAATCGGGAAAGACTGCCACCGCCGAAATGACATTCTCTAAGAGACATGTTGGGTCTCTCGGCCCGCCTTACTCAGACAAATTAGTTCTCTTGGACGTGCCAGTTTAGCGATTCAAGCCCTTAGAGACAAACCTGTGAGATCACCAGAGACACATCAAGGTCTGTAGAGACAATCCTTAGAATCGATAACAAAGATCGAGGGAAAACAGCTCATAATCGCTTTGGGAAAATGGTGCTGCGAAAGAGGATTGAACTCTCGACCTCTCCCTTACCAAGGGAGTGCTCTACCACTGAGCTACCGCAGCATCTAATGTCGAAGCATCCGCTTCACATCAAGTTGGGGCCTATTGCCATAGGTTTATGACGAGCGCAAGCCGCAATATGCGACTTCGTCATTCCACGGTGTAAAAACCAGCGGGGGCTGTTGAAAAGGCCGGAATTCGGCTAGAGATACGCCCATGAACGATGATGACGATCTTTTAGAGGAAAAGCTGGCGGCTTCTTCCGGGCAAAATGGGCCGGGCGACAGGGCGAAAAGGGCCGAAGCGGAGCGTAAGGCGCGCGCGGCCAAGAAGCTGCGCGAAAACCTTGCCCGACGCAAACAGCAGGCGCGCGCGCGACGTGCCGGGGAAGCAGACGAAACAATTGGTTTGCCCGCCGCAAAAACGGACGAATCGTGCTGACAAGAAACATTCAGCGGAAATTGAAATGGAGCCGAGTTTCATCTACTGCATGATCTCATTGGATTATGCGGCGGAGCCGCTCTTTCGGACATTTTCAGACCGGATATCATCGACGCACAGTCCGTTTGGACAGTCTGTCGCAAGCACTCAGGAAAGGCGGGCGAAAAGCCCGTAGGGACGTATGGATCGCATCAGAATTACCGGCGGGAACGAACTCAACGGCATAATCCCGATTTCGGGCGCTAAGAATGCGGCCTTGCCGCTGATGATCGCTTCACTGCTAACGAGCGACACTCTGACGCTTGAAAACGTGCCGCATCTCGCAGACGTCGAGCAACTCATCCGTATCCTCGGTAATCACGGCGTCGATATTTCCGTCAATGGTCGCCGCGAAAGCCAGGGTGAGAGCTATTCCCGTACCGTGCATTTCACGTGCCGCACCATCGTCGATACCACGGCACCTTACGAACTGGTGTCGAAGATGCGCGCCAGCTTCTGGGTCATCGGTCCGCTTCTGGCACGTAACGGCCAGGCGCGTGTCTCCTTGCCGGGTGGTTGCGCCATTGGTACTCGTCCGGTCGATCTCTTCATCGAGGGTCTGGAGGCACTCGGTGCCACCATGGAAATCGATAGCGGTTACATCAATGCAACGGCTCCATCTGGCGGCCTGATCGGTGCCACCTACACATTCCCGAAAGTCTCGGTTGGTGCCACCCATGTAATGCTGATGGCAGCATCACTGGCACGCGGCACAACGGTCATTCACAATGCGGCGCGTGAACCTGAAGTCGTTGACCTCGCCCAGTGCCTGAGCGCCATGGGCGCGAAGATCGAAGGTGCAGGCACCTCCACGATCACCATCGAGGGCGTGACATCATTGTCCGGCGCACGCCACCGCGTCCTTCCAGACCGCATTGAAACCGGCACCTACGCCATGGCAGTTGCCATGACGGGTGGCGATGTTCTGCTGGAAGGTACGCGGGCTTCGCTGCTCGACAATGCGCTTGATACGCTGAAGCTTGCCGGTGCGACCATCACCGAAACGGAAACCGGCCTGCGCGTCGTACGCAACGGCAACGGCATTCACCCCGTCGATGTCGTCACCGAGCCATTCCCCGGCTTCCCCACCGACCTCCAAGCGCAGTTCATGGCGCTGATGACGCGGGCGCAGGGCGTTTCGCACATCACGGAGACGATCTTTGAAAACCGCTTCATGCACGTACAGGAACTGGCGCGTCTGGGTGCCAAGATTTCGCTTTCGGGCCAAATGGCCCGCATCGAAGGTGTGTCGCGCCTGAAGGGTGCGCCGGTCATGGCGACCGATTTGCGCGCCTCCGTTTCCCTCGTCATTGCAGGTCTTGTGGCGGAAGGCGAAACAGTGGTCTCGCGTGTCTATCACCTCGACCGTGGCTTCGAGCGTCTGGAAGAAAAGCTCAACCGCTGCGGTGCGCAGGTTGAGCGCGTCAGCGACTAATACGCATTGCTCATCGAAGCCCGCTGGTTGTAGAGCGGGCTTCGACTGCCTATCTCCAAGTCACGATTGGAAATAAGCGGCTCTGTCCGCACAAAGAGGACATAGACACGATGAGTGGCCTTAAATTGATGGCGCTGGATAGCGAAGACCTCTCCGTCATTTCAACGCATATGCAGGACAGCGTTTTCAAGCTGAAAGACGTTTCTTTCGATTCCAAGCATGGGCAATTCCTGCTGTCTGCAAACCGTTTCGTTTGGGAAAAAGGTGCAAAAAAGGGCGAATCGCTTGAGCGATGCCGCACCGTCTTTGCGTTAAAGCGTGTCGGAAACGCGCGTTCGCAGGGGTTCGATCGCGATAACAAAGAGCAGGTTCTGTCTCTGCTGGCGGTTCGCTTTACGCAAAACGGCGAAGGCCCCGAGGGTACGGTGGAACTTACGCTTTCCGGCGGCGGTGCCATTGCGGTTGATGTGGAGTGCATCGAGGCTCAAATGGCAGATGTCAGCGGTGGTTGGGAAACCGCGTCGAAACCGCATCATCCGGACGCCTGACCTTGTAACCAGGACTTACCTTATACATTGGCGGACAGGGAATTGCCTTGCCCGCCTGTTTTAATTTATGCCACATACCCAAAAGCGCAGTGCATATGCGCAGCAAGCATTTTGCTCCTTCCGGTGGACGGGGCCGTGAAAGGGTAAGTGACGTGGCAATCTGGCTGGAGCAGGCTTCTCAAGATTTTGAACAGGCTTTCGCAGCATTCCTGACGACGAAGAGAGAAGTGTCCGAAGACGTGAACGTCGTCGTGCGTGACATTATCGATGATGTCCGCAGGCGCGGCGATGAGGCGCTGGCGCATTATTCACTCAAATTCGACGGCCTGGATTTTACCAAGACGTCCATGCGCGTCACGGCACAGGAAATCGACGCGGCGATTGCGCAGGTCGATTCCAGCGTTCTGGATGCCTTGAATTTTGCCGCAGCGCGCATCGAAAAGCATCATGCACGGCAGATGCCGAAAGACGATATCTATGAAGACGATATCGGCGTTGGCCTCGGCTCGCGCTGGACGGCGATCGAGGCAGTCGGGCTTTACGTGCCCGGCGGTACGGCAAGCTATCCCAGTTCGGTGCTGATGAATGCGGTTCCGGCCAAAGTCGCGGGTGTGGAGCGCGTCGTGATGGTCGTCCCGGCCAATGGCGGTACGATCAACCCGGCAGTGCTGGCAGCAGCGCGCATCGCCGGCGTCGAGGAAATCTACCGCATCGGTGGTGCGCAGGCCGTGGCGGCCTTGGCCTACGGCACGCAGACCATTGCACCGGTTGCCAAGATCGTCGGTCCCGGTAATGCCTATGTGGCGGCGGCCAAGCGGCATGTCTTCGGCACTGTCGGCATCGATATGATTGCCGGGCCATCGGAAGTGCTCGTTATTGCCGACAAGAACAACAATCCCGAATGGCTGGCTGCAGACCTTCTGGCGCAGGCTGAACATGACGAAGGTGCGCAGTCCATTCTGATGACCGACAATGCCGAGCTGGGCAGAGCGGTGGAGCAGGCGGTCGAGCGCCAGTTGAAGCTGCTGTCGCGCTCGAAGACGGCGACGGCCAGCTGGCGGGATTTCGGAGCGATCATTCTGGTCGAGGACCTTGTAGCATCCGTTCCTCTCGCCAACCGCATTGCCGCCGAGCATCTGGAACTGGCAGTCGATGATCCCGATGCCTTGATGGCGGGCATTCGCAATGCGGGTGCCATCTTCGTTGGCCGCCATACTCCGGAAGTGATCGGCGATTATGTCGGTGGCTCCAACCACGTTCTGCCAACGGCGCGCTCTGCGCGTTTCTCGTCCGGCCTGTCGGTGCTGGATTTCGTCAAGCGCACGTCGATCCTGCGGCTGGGACCGGAGCAGTTGCGAAAGCTTGCGCCCGCCGCCATTACGCTCGCCCATTCCGAGGGACTGGATGCGCATGCCCGCTCCGTCGCCATCCGTCTCAATCTGGAAGGGTAGGGGAGATGGACCCAAGCACTTTCAGGCTCTGCGATGTGGTTCTGGACGAGAGCATCGGCCGGTCCACGCCTGACGTGGAGCATGAACGTGCCGTCGCCATTTTCGATCTGATCGAGGAAAACAGTTTCGAGCCGATCGGCCACGCGGGCGGCCCCTACAAGCTCAATATTTCCTTGGTTGATACCAAGCTGGTGTTCTCGATCAAGACCGAAGACGAGCAGGCCGTCGCGACCCACATCCTGTCGCTGACGCCGTTCAGGCGCATCATCAAAGACTACTTCATGATTTGCGAGAGCTATTATGAGGCGATACGCTCTTCGACACCGAGCCAGATCGAAGCGATCGACATGGGCCGGCGCGGTATCCACAATGATGGTTCGCAGACGCTGATGGACCGGTTATCCGGTAAGATCAAGGTGGACTTCGACACGGCGCGGCGGCTGTTCACACTTGTCTGTGTGCTGTATTGGCGGGGGTAGGCATGCAGGATCCTGCTGGTGTCGACTTGAAACAAAAGGTGCCGCGCGCCATATTGTTCATGTGCGGAATGAACGCCATTCGCTCTCCCATGGCAGAGGTCATCGCCAAGCAGCTGGTCGCTCCAGGCATCTACATTCAATCGGCGGGCGTGCGCGCAGGTGAGCGCGACCCTTTCGTTGATGCCGTGCTGGATGAAGCCGGGCTGGCGCTGGGCAAGCATAAGCCGCGCACGATGGACGAGATCGAGGACGATTTCTTCGATCTTATAATTACCCTGACACCCGAGGCACATCACAAAGCACTTGAACTGACCAGATCCAATTCTCTCGATGTGGTCTACTGGCCAACCATGGACCCGACTGTCGCAACCGGCACCCGGGATCAGATTTTGGAAGCCTACCGAGAGGTGCGAGAGCACCTGACAAAGCTGATTTCGGAGCGTCTGCCACAACGTGCCAGACCGTTTTCCGAGACACTTTAAAACGATCGACAATTTAGGTTCACAAATGTGCGGCGATTGTGTAGTTTCCGCGCAATTTTCCCGGCCTGTTCTGGCTGGCATTATCAACAGGAAGAAAAACACTATATGACAAAAGAAGAAGTCCTTGAGTTTCCGGGCGTTGTTACCGAACTTTTGCCGAACGCGACCTTTCGCGTAAAGCTGGAAAACGAACACGAAATCATCGCCCACACCGCTGGCCGCATGCGCAAGAACCGTATTCGCGTTCTGGCAGGTGACAAGGTGCTGGTCGAAATGACGCCTTATGACCTGACTAAAGGTCGCATCACTTACCGTTTCAAATAATCGTCCGGAAAATCGGACGACTGGCAGAGCATGACAGACGCAAAACAAAAGCTGATTCTGGCTTCCGGGTCGCCACGCCGTCTTGAGCTATTGCATCAGGTTGGCATCGAGCCCGTACGGCTAATGCCGATGGACATCGACGAGACGCCTGCACGGCTGGAGCACCCCCGTACTCTCTGCCGCCGTCTTTCCTCGCAGAAGGCCCAAGCTGCCTACAAGGCAGTGAAGGGTGAGCTTGCGTGGAAGGGTGCCTATGTGCTGGGCTCCGATACCGTCGTGGCCGTCGGCCGCCGTATCGTCGGCAAGGCGGAGTACATCGAGGATGCGTCTGCCGCGCTGCATTTGCTGTCGGGCCGCAGCCACTGGGTCTATACGGGCGTTTGCCTTGTAACTCCCAGCGGAAAGGTGCGCCAGAAGGTCGTAGAGACCAAGGTGCGCTTCAAACGCCTCTCCCAGCACGAGATAGACAGCTACATCGCGTCTGGGCAATGGCGTGGCAAGGCGGGTGCCTACGGTATTCAGGGCATTGCCGGTTGCTTCGTGCAGAAGCTGACCGGGTCCTACACGAATGTCGTTGGTCTTCCGCTCTATGAAACGGTGTCGCTTCTGGCCGGAGAAGGTTTTGAGGTCGCGCCCGCTTGGCCGGAAGGTTGATCCCATGACAGATGAATCCAGCAAATCCACCGTCACTCCGCTGCGCAAGGCGCAGCCATGCCCGGAATGCAAACGTCCATCCACGCGGGAAGACTATCCCTTCTGCTCGGATCGCTGCCGCTCTCTGGACCTCTCGCGCTGGCTGAAAGGCTCCTACGCCATTCCCGTGGCTGACGATGAGAGCAATGCGGATGAAGAGGGCGTTGCAAGGCGCGCAGAAGACGACGAATATTAGGCGTCACGCAAATCATTTTATAGCGCAACGAAAAGGCCTGAAAATCTCTTGGATTTCGGGCCTTTTCACTGTGCAGTCAGAATTCGGTGGAAAGGCTCGTCACCCTGCCTTCAGCTGGGCAACCGCAAGGAGCGTATCCGCGCTGATCGACGTGCTGCCATTCAGAATAGACAGACTCGATGATGTCGTGCTGTTTTGAACGTCGTACAATGACGTATACCGCTTGAGGATCTTGGTAATATAATCAGGATCCTGAAGCTTCGATATGTCGATATTGGACGTTACGAGTTTAGCTTGTTTATCGACATCCATATTTGCAATCGAGTCCGGCAGGCTGAATGCGGTCTTGACGAATTGGAACAGAGCGTCATCACTCAAGAAGCCATAGGCACTCGAAATTGTCGGAGCCATTCGCTCGAAATACAGAGCAAGCCGGACGCCTTGGTTGGATTCACCCTGGTCCTCTTCCAGTGTCTGCCGGATATAATGGTTGGTGGTTTCCAGAACGGCACCACGCTGCTGTCCACCGCTCACCGCGTCAGACGTGAGGTTGCCTTCGGCATCGAAATTGAAAGATGCGACGATCTCGGAAAACTTGTTGTCTGAGAGAGAATTCACATAGCTTTTTGGATCCGATAAATCGGATGAGAACATTTTCTTGAGCTCGTCGGACGTCATAGTTTCCGGGTCTACGCCGTTTGCTTCAAGAATGTAGTTCGTCAAACGGCTGTCAGAGAGCAAATCCTTCACCGACGTGACGGTTTTCATTTGCTCCTTGTAATACTCCGTTTCCTTATCCGCTTTGTCGATTGCGGCTTCTTTGGCCTTACCGGTTAGGCCTCTTACTTTGGCACTTTCATAGTCCGACGCATATCGGTCGGTAATGCCTTCCGATTGGGCGAGAACAGGTGCCTTCAATCCGCCATCTGTGGTAAAGTTGAACGCCTTGTTGAGCTCAACGAACCGGTCGTCCTTCAAAGAATTGACGTAGCTTTTCTTGTCGGTCACATCGCTTGTCAAAACACGCTTGAGTTCGGATTGGCTGACCTCATCAGGATCGATCCCGAACGCCCTCAGCGCCACGTCCCAAACTTCGGTGACGCTGTCATTCTTTTTGTCGTCGTCTTTTTTGTTGGAAACAAAAAAGTCATCTAGGCTCGTGAATCCGGCAACGCGCGTTTCGTAATTCGAAATCGCCTCGTCAACTGCCGTTGACTGCTCTTTCACAAAGGCCGTCTTGTAGAGCTTGTTTATATCGGTCGTCTGAGTGGTTGTCTGCGAGGTGTTCCCATCAGCCAAAGTGCCATCAGTTTCGAAATTGAAATAATCCAGCAGCTTCGTGTTGCCGTATGTCGTCGCAAAATTCTCGCTGGACATCAGGCTTGCAACGCTGCTGGCCATAATCGTCGGATTGAGATCAAACGCTGTTTTAACGTAATCCAACATCCTGGTATCAGCCACCAAATCCTTTGCGGTGGTCACCGTCGCGATGTTCTTTTCCCAGTAGCGTTTGTTGGCATCGGCCAGTGTATCAGACGGAAACGTCGACTTGTTGTAGATGTAGTCGAGCTTCAGATCTTCTGTCTGGTCTGTGGTCTGCATACTGCCGTCAACGCTGCCATCCGTATTGAAATTGAAGGCTTCGGCGAGCTTTTTCCAGGCCGGGTTCTTGGCCTGATTGGCAACACTGTCCGGGTCGTCGAGATCGCTTGTCAGAACCTGTTTCAGATAGCTCTTCGACGTATAGCTGGAATCGAGGCCAACCGCGTCGAGCATATAGGTGCGAAGCCGTGAGTTGTTGACGAGGCTGTCGAGATCAGTGACCTTTCCGATCTGCGCAGCAAAATAGGTGGATTCGGTTTTGAGCGATGTTTCTTCTGCTGTAAACGATGCCTTGTAAGCGTCGGTCAGGCTGCCAGCCTGCGCAGAGTTCTGCGCGGTCTTCACATCGCCTTGAAAATTGAACGCTTCTGCAAACTGGAGATATCGCTTGTCTGACACGGAATTGGCGAAACTGGACTTGTCGCTCAGATCGCTTTCCAGCACCTTTCGCATGAAGGCCTTGCCGTACGTCATCGACTCAAGCCCATAGGCCTTCATGGCGTAGGAATAGAGCTTATAGTCGCCTAGAAACTCATCGACCGTGGTGACCTTACCAATATTTTCCTCGTAATACGCAGTATCTCGCGCAACCGCTGACTGGTTTGCGACCGACGACAACGAGGACTTTAGGTCTCGGTTGACGCTGAGATAGCTTGTATAGGTGGAAATCGCCATAGGTAGCCTTGCAAAGTTTGGCCTTGGTCATCGGCCAGCGTGCACGCCATCATCGCGCGAATAGTGCTCCCTTTATATTACAAAAATAGTCTGAACCAAAGCCTAAATATTGACGAGTGATCACTGTCAGACGGAAACGCCGCCAATGTAATTTCGTCCACTCTCGCGCAAGCTTGATCCAATAATGCTGCGACGTCGATCTGTGTCCAATCGGTCGGCACGGCTTTTTTCATGACGGGATAGCCGGGACACGTCTGCAGTTCTCATGAAGAGATGGAGTTAGAATGGCGACGCCTCCGAGCATATTGCCCCTTCCAAAGGCCGCACCAGGTGGCCGCGACGTCGGGTTTGCTGTGGGCATCGTGTCCATCCTCTGTATCCTCTTCCTGCCTATCCCGGTCTTCCTCATCGATATGGGCCTGGCATTTTCGATTGCCTTTTCAGTCCTCATCCTGATGGTGTCCTTGTGGATTCAGCGACCGCTGGATTTCTCGTCTTTCCCGACCATCCTTCTGATTTCGACCATGATCCGTCTGGCGCTGAACATTGCGACGACGCGTGTCATTCTGTCTCACGGCAATCAGGGCCATGAAGCTGCCGGTGGCGTGATCGCCGGCTTCTCGACTCTGGTGATGTCGGGCGACTTCGTCATCGGTCTGATCGTCTTCCTCATCCTCATCGTGGTGAACTTCATCGTCATCACCAAGGGCGCGACGCGTATCGCGGAAGTCGGTGCCCGCTTCACTCTCGATGCCATCCCCGGCAAGCAGATGTCGATCGACGCTGACTTGTCCGCCGGTATCATCAACGAGAAAGAAGCCCAGCTAAGACGCCGTGAGCTGGAGGAAGAAAGCGCTTTCTACGGTGCTATGGACGGTGCGTCCAAGTTCGTTCGTGGTGACGCGGTCGCGGGTCTGATGATCACGGCCATCAACATTTGCGGTGGCATCATCATTGGCGTTTTCCGTCACGGTATGCCGATTGGCGAAGCTGCGGACGTGTTCGTGAAGCTCTCCGTCGGTGACGGTATCGTTTCGCAGGTGCCAGCGCTGATCGTCTCGTTGGCAGCCGGTCTTATCATTACCCGTGGTGGCGCGAAGGGCTCCACTGACACAGCCGTGATCAATCAGCTGAGCGGATATCCCAAGGCTCTGGGTGTGGCTGCTGGCCTGATGTTCGTTCTCTCGCTCGTTCCGGGCCTGCCGTTAGTACCGTTCATGTTTCTTGGTCTCATGCTCGCATTCGGCGCATGGTTCATTCCAAGACAGCTGGCGCAGGAGAAGGACGCAGAGCGCGTTGCCGAACAACAGCAGACGGACAAAGCGCACGAAGCGGAAAAAGATACGGTCAAGAACTCCCTGCGCACGACGGAGATCGAGCTTGCCCTCGGCAAGCAGGTATCTCCAAGGCTGCTCGGCGCGCATCAGGAGCTTGGTTTCCGGGTCGGCAAGATGCGCAAGAAGTTCGCCACCCAGTACGGTTTCGTCGTTCCGGAAATCAAGGTCACCGACGATATCGCCATTCCCGACAAGTCCTACCAGATCAGAATTCACGGCACGACGGTCGCGGCAAGCACGCTGCGGGTCGGCGAAGTTCTCGTCATCACCGGCAAGGGTCGCAGACCGTCCGTTCCAGGCGACGATGTGCGCGAACCAGCGTTCGGCATGCCAGCCGTTTCGGTTCTGGA
This sequence comes from Agrobacterium sp. DSM 25558, assembly GCF_900100825.1. Classification (NCBI taxonomy): domain Bacteria; kingdom Pseudomonadati; phylum Pseudomonadota; class Alphaproteobacteria; order Hyphomicrobiales; family Rhizobiaceae; genus Agrobacterium; species Agrobacterium sp. DSM 25558. Next base: position 123,302 of record NZ_FMUD01000002.1, read on the forward strand.
AAACTTTGTGGAAGACCTCAAGCGCGAAGGCTTCCACCCCATCGATAATATTTCGGCCTTGCTGACCCACGTCAGCGAAGTCATCCGCAACAATCTACCGATGCTGCTGTCCTACAAGGACGTCAAGGTTCTCATCGACAGGCTCGATCCGGAATACAAGAAGCTGGCCGATGAAATCTGCTCGTCGCACATGTCTTACTCCGGCTTGCAGGCCATCCTGAAGCTGCTGCTGGCAGAGCGCGTTTCCATCCGCAACCTCCACCTCATTCTGGAAGCCGTTGCGGAACTCGCGCCTCATCTTCGCAGAACCGAGCAGATCGTCGAACACGTCCGTATCCGCATGGCGCAGCAAATCTGCGGCGATCTTTCGGACAACGGCGTTCTGCGGGTCTTAAGACTGGGAACGAAGTGGGATGTCGTGTTCCAGCAGGCTCTCAAGCGCGATCCGAAGGGCGAAGTGATCGAATTCGATATCGATCCACGCCAGGTCGAAGAGTTCTCCAACGAGGCGAGCAAAGTAATCCGTGAATACATGGATGTCGGTCTGCCATTCGTACTTGTTACTTTGCCTGAAACCCGGTCTTATGTTCGAATGATTACGGAACGCCTCTTCAGCACGCTGCCGGTGCTGTCACATGTCGAATTGGCCAAGGGCACGGAAATAAAGATACTCGGCTCGATCTCATGATCTCAGACCCGCAGGGAACGGTTATGGCACTCTTTCTGGCGTTTTGCCGGATTGGTGCCTGCTTGATGGTGATGCCGGGATTTTCTTCGGCGCGCCTTCCCATGCAGATACGCTTGCTGCTTGCCATGGCCCTTTCGATGGCCATTTTGCCGTTATTATGGGACACGATCTATCCCTTGGTGAAAACCGACACGATCACCTATCTCAAATTCATTTTCTTTGAATCGCTGGTCGGTGCCACCTTCGGCATGATCGCCCATCTTTATGTGCTGGGAATGCAGTTTGCCGCGACGGCCATCGGCACCGCGATTTCCTTCACGGGTCCACCAGTCCAGGACGCGCTCGAGGACACATCGGAAAACCAGCTTTCAAGCATGTTGTCCTATGGCGTTCTGTTGCTCCTGTTCATTCTCGATTTCCACCATGTCGTTTTCCGTGCCATCGTGGACTCATACGCATCCATCCCTCTGGGCGGGGCGATGAGTGTGCAAAGAATGCTGATCTCGCTGACGGATACGCTGGTCGCCTCCATGAATATCGCTCTTCGTGTGGCCAGCCCGTTCATTCTCTATGGCTTTCTGTTCAATGTGGCGATCGGCCTCATAAACAAGCTCGCCCCCCAGATACCGGTCTACTTCATATCCACCCCTTACGCGCTGGGTGGGGGTCTGTTGTTGCTCTATTTCGGCATCGCGGCGCTGGTGAACCAGTTCGCGAGCGGGTTTTTCCGCGTTTTTGCAAATATGTGAGGAACGGGAATGGATGATTCGAAATCCAAAAAGCTCAACAGACTGGCCAAGGTTCAAGGGCATCTCAAGAAGATGGCCGAAAACGAGTTGGCGATCACCACCCGCGAACGCAACGAGATCGCAGAAAAGATCGACGCGCTGAGCGGGTATCTGACGTCGCTCGACCCGATGCACCAGCAGATGCTCAAGCATTACGCCACCCGCCATGGAAAACTGATGTCCCGTGACGTCCGCCTCGAGTCGATCGAGAAGGCGCAGGAGCAGCAGGTCATGAAGGAGACGAAGAAGGGTGAACGTCTGGAAGACAAGAGGGATGCAGCCCGCGCGGACGAGTTGCGTGTCCGCGAAGATAACAGCGTCTACGAGCTGATCGATCTCCATATGAGCCTGAAAGACTCCAGCCTCCAGCAAGGTTAGGACGGTATCGTCATCCGATAAAACGGAAAAGGATGACGACGTGGCCATTTCTCCTCCAAGCGATCTTGTGCTTGATGTTGTGAATGCAGCCGACCCGACACAGGTCATGGCGGCTAGAGAAAAACTGCGCTCGGTGAGCGCCTCGCACGAAGCGTCGGTGCTGACTGCCAGCAATGCCGGCTTTGAATCGGCTATCAACAGCATCGATACGGCTGCCGGGAAGGCGGGCGTCGGCAACATTCACCATGTGAAGAGCGACGAGAAAATTCCTGAAACCTACCGCAAGTTCGAGGCCAGTGTTCTGTCGACCATGCTCCAGAACATGATGCCGAAGGAAAGCGAAGACGTTTACGGCAAGGGTTCCGCCGGTGATTTCTGGAAAAGCATGATGGCTGAACAGATGGCAGATGCCGTTTCCAAGCGCGGCGGCATCGGCATTGCCGAACAGGCCTATAACCAGGCCATGCAGAAGGTGCGAAATGCTGAAGCGCCCACCAAGATGAACGAGGACGACAAGAGCCTCGCCGTCAGCATGGTGACAGACTTCCAGCGGCGTACTTTTTCTGTAGCTGAACCAAACAAGACTGAAACTTAAGCGGCGGAGCGCTGAAGATTATGGAAATTGTAAACAACGACTATAGAACGCAGGCCATTCTCGGCCGCCTCGAAACGGTTATCGACAACGAAAACCAGCGGATTGGAAAAGATCCGGAATTTGATTTCAAACTGTCGAACGCGCATAAGAGCCGTTGCCTGTATGAGCTCAGCATGTTGCTGCGCGACGTCGACGGTGCCAAGATCGCCGCGGCTCACAAACGGCAAATTCTTGATATCAAGGCCAAACTGGCCATCAATACCCGCCGCGTCGAAGCCAACCTTCACGCCGTCAGGGCCGTGGTTGACCTTTTGAAGACCGCTGCCAGACGCGCCGAAGATGACGGCACCTACTCGCAGGAACAGTTCGCAAGCGGGGCGCAATGATCAAGCTGATAGCGACAGGGATCTGGATTCTCGTCGTAACACTCGGCGGCGTCTATGCCGCCGTGACTTTCGGTAATAAGGGTGCAAACCCTACTGCCGAAGTCGTTCACCCACCGCATTTCGTTCAAAGCGAAACCGTGACGTTGCCCGTGGTGGTGGATGGCAAGGTTTCAGGCTACTTCATTCTTCGCGCCAGCCTTCAGGTGGATGAAGATGCACTGAAGGAAGTCAATGTCCCCGTGCCGACATTCCTGACGGATGAGCTCTACACGTTGCTGGTGGGAGACAAACTGGTGGACGTGAAGGCTGCCGACAAATTCGATGTGAACGGCTTCAAGGCAAAGATCAAGGATGGCTTGAATGCCCGCCTTGAAAAGCCGCTGGTCAAGCAGGTTCTCATCGAGCAGATGGATTTCATCTCCAAAGAGGAAATCGAGGCGAGGGATCCCAACAAGAAACCTCAGCAGATCGTCGTCAATACCGATCCGCCACCGCCGAAACCAGCCGCTGGGGCAAGCTCCGGCCACTGAAGATCTGATGCCATCCAAGCCGCTCGAACTGTGCCAGTTCGGGCGGTTTTCGTTTGCGTAACGTGGGCAGCTCAAACCGTCAGCGGTATCACAATAAGAATTTAAGCGGGCAGGAGAGGTAGCCCGTTTCGATCAGAATGAAACGTTCAATAGAACGATCTGACCAGAGAGCCGACGAGCAGATTCCAGCCATCGATCAGGACGAAGAAGAGAATCTTGAAGGGCAGTGAGATCGAGGTCGGTGGCAGCATCATCATACCCATTGCCATCGTGATGGTTGCCACGACCATGTCGATCACGAGAAATGGCAGGATGATGAGAAAGCCGATTTCGAAGCCACGACGGATTTCCGACAGCATGAAGGCCGGGATGAGGACCCGATATTGCGGCACCGTGCCGTTCATCGTTTCCTGACCTCGCTCATTTGCCAGATCGACAAACAGGGCAAGATCCTTCGGGCGGGTGTTGTTCACCATGAAACCGCGAAACGGTTCAGCGGCGCGCTCGAGCGCGACCGCCTCGGTGATCTGGCTTTGCAGAAGCGGCTGAATGCCATCCTGCCAGGACCGTTCGAAGGTCGGTGCCATGACGTAAAAGGTCATGAACATCGCCATGCTGGTCAGGATCATGGTGGATGGGGTGGTTCCCAGACCCATGCCGGACCGCAAGATGGAAAAAGCAATGATGAACCGCGGAAAGCTCGTCACCATGATGAGGATGCCGGGCGCGATCGACAGGATGGTCAGCAGCCCGAAGGTGCGAATGATCCACGCCGCCGCAGAACCATCGAGCGGCAGATTCAGCAAGTCAGCCGGCGACTGTTGTGCGAATGCAAGCCCCGGAGTGAGGGCGAGAACAAGCAGAAGGATAATTTTTCGAATCATTCGATCACAAAGGTTCTGAAGAGAACCTTGGATACGCGCCCTTTTGATCTGAGGTCAACGATTTCTCTCAGGTCATCCCTAAGATATTGAAAGCCGCGCGGGCCTTGAAGCTGCTGCAAGGAAACGGTTCTGAGATATGTCAGCATTTCCTGATGCAAGTCCTGGGCGAGCGACGTGTTGCCGGGGCCTGTAAACTGCAAGGCAAGTTCGAGCCGTATCCACTTATCCGTGGGGTAACCGAGGTTGGTCACGATCGGGTCGAGCGCAATCAGGCTGGGTGCGGCGGCACCGGCTGCGCCATGCTCACCACCAGCCGCTGGTGCGCCCTTGCCACCCTCTGCTGCTGCTGGCGCGTGTTCCGCCGCGGCTGGCGCTGGCGTCGCGGCAGCAGGAGACGCAGGCACGAGCAATGTGTTGCCCACGAACCATCCACCCCCAAGGCCCAGCAGCGAGAGCACCGCGATGGCACCGGCGGTTACGACGATCGACGGCTTCTTTGGTGCAGCAGGTTCGGTTGTCGTGAGGCTCATGATCGCTTCTTAGGTCTGTCTTGGAGAGCAACCCGTGCGGAATGCGGCGGGCCGTATGCTTGGTTCATGTCAGATCGGCGAGAACAGATCCACCACCTGCTGGCCGACCGGCGGCTGCTGGATTTCCGTGATGCGACCACGACCACCGTAGGAGATGCGGGCTTCGGCAATCTTCTCATAGGAAATCGTATTCTGGGAATTGACGTCCTGCGGCCGCACGATACCAGCCACGTTGAGAATACGGACTTCGTGGTTGACGCGCACTTCCTGTGATCCGCTGATCAGCAGGTTGCCGTTTTCCAGAATGCCGGTCACGACAGCAGCAACGAGCAGGGTCAGCTTTTCGGCACGGCTGATGGAGCCCTTACCGTTGGACTCGCTGGTATTGTCGAAGCTCAGGGACGAATCGGCCTGTGGCTTCCAGCCGAGGATTTCGGCGTCAGCTTTCCAACCCGTCGCACGATTGTTCTTTTTGGTGCGGTCGGTCTCGTTGTCGAACGTTGCCTTGTCGTTGATCTGGATGTTGACCGTCAGAATGTCACCGATGTTCAGCGCACGCGCATCCTTGAACAGGGCCGCCTTGCTGTCGCTCCAGAGCGAATAGCCGCTGGCTGAGTGCAATGGTTGCTTCGGGTAGGACGCCAGTTGCGGTGCCTGGCTGAATTGCAGTCCGCTGCCGATCGGGCTCATGGCCGGCGCGTTACCGATTTCCTTCAGCGTCTGGTTCTGCGTGATGCTGGAGCAGCCAGTCAGAACACTTGCGGCGGAAAGGAAAAGAATGAGCGCTTTGTTCATGACGGATCTCTTGATGTTGTTTTGTCGGTCGCGCTGGACATGATCGATGCAACGATGGCGGCTTTCTTGGCATCCATTTCGGCAAGGATCAGGCCAGACTGGCGAGGCGGCAGCTTCATGATGATCGCGGCAGCAAGGGCAGGGTTGACCTCCGCCAGCTGCGGAGCAGCGGCATCCGCCTTCATCGTTTTGTAGACATTGACGAGGTTTGCCTCGGCCTGCTGCATGAAGTCGTTGCGGCGCTTCAACCAGTCTTCGTACTCTGCCTTGCGCGCTTCCATGACGGCGATACGGTTGTCGACGTCCTGTTGCAGCTTTTCCAGGTCCTGCTTTTGCAGGACGTAGCGCTGATCACGCGCCTGGTCGATGACATTGGTGCAATATTGCTGGATTTCCTGGCCGCTCGTATCACCGGATGTCACCCGCACCTGTTCCTGTGCGCGTGCGGATGGAAGCGCTGCGACCATAACGAAAATGGCAAGCAGCGTGCGGCGGGGCGTTAGGATTTCAGAGACCTTGACCATCATTGCAACACCAGTTCTGCTTGCAGCGCGCCGGCTGACTTTATGCCTTGAAGGATGGCGATGATGCCGTCCGGCTTGACGCCGATATTGTTCAGCCCAGCCACCAGCGAGCGTAGGTTTGGTCCGTTGAGAATGGCAACGGGCCCGCCGGTTTGCTGCGCGGCTATATCGGTCTGCGGCTGAACAGCGGTTTCGCCGCGTGAGAACGGTTGTGGCTGAATGACCTGTGGCGTTTCGGTAACCTGCACGGTGAGCGTGCCATAGCTGACGGCGACTTGCGAAATGCGGACATCGGCACCGATGACGATTGTCCCCGTCCGTTCGTTGATGACGACCTTGGCCGGCGTATCAGTCTCAACGGAGAGGTTTTCAATGCTCGCCATTAGACGGGTAAGGTCAGCGGTGCGCGGCTTCTGGATGAAGACGACCTGGCTGTCGCGGGCCTCGGCAATCGGCTCGCCAAAGGCGGTGCGGGCATAGCCATTGATCGCATCGGCAATGCGCGTGGATGTCGAAAAATCGGGATTGCGCAGTTGCAGGACCAGATTGACCGAATCCTTGAACTGCGAGGGAAGTTCGCGCTCGATGATCGCGCCGCTTGGAACGCGTCCGGCCGTGGTCACGCCCTGTGTCAACTGCGCAGCCTGACCTTCTGCGTTGAAGCCGGAGACAATGACCGAACCCTGTGCCACCGCATAGATCTGGCCATCGGCACCCGACATGGAGGTCATGATGAGCGTGCCGCCGCGCAGAGAAGACGCATCACCGAGCGAGCTGACATTGACGTCGAGACGGCTGCCCGGACTTGCAAATGGCGGCAGATTGGCTGTGACCATGACGGCAGCGACGTTTTTCGAGCCGGACTGGTTGCCTTGCATGGAGATGCCGAGGTTCTGCAACATCGCCCGCATCGACTGTTCGGTAAAGGGCGAGGAACGCATGCTGTCGCCGGACCCTTGAAGGCCGACGACAAGACCGTAACCGATCAGCTGGTTTTCACGACCGGCCTGCAGGGAGGCTATGTCTTTTACCCGTGCGTTGAACTGGGAATAGGCCATGGGTGCGGTCACGAAGAACGTGGCGATCATCACCGTGGCAGCTATCAGGCCTCGACGAAAACTCATTTCTGGAAAACCTCCACAGTCCCGTCTTGCAGGGCCGTTCCGCTGATCGTGACGCCGGTGTCGCGGTTGCGAACGCGCACAACTTCACCCGCCATGCCGTCTTCAATGGCGGTGCCGGATGCAGAAAGGTTCATGCCGCCTACGCTGTAGACGATCCTGATGGCTGCTCCACGCTGGACAGCGAAAGGATCGCGAAGATCGCCGACCTGAATGGTGCGGCCGGCAACCAGCGTTCGCTTGGAAACCTTACCCACGACGACTTGCGTGTCGTCTGCGTAGCCCGGGGAAAGATTGGGGTTGGTCACGAGAACTTCCGTCACACGGTCGCGGGTGATGACGTCGCCGGGGAAAATCGTGCTTGTTGGAACAACGGCGTGTTTCTGCTGCGAGAGAGCAGCCTGCGGCGCGTACGCCACCAGGCTGACTATGAGCGCCAGCGCCATCTTGCAGAGACTGCCAGGCACGATTTTCGGGCGGAACTTCATGTTACCCTACCTTTGCGTTACTTCAGGTTCTGACTGACGATCGTCGCCATTTCGTCTGCGGTGGTGATGACCTTCGAGTTCATTTCATAGGCGCGCTGCGCGGAAATGAGGTCGGTGATCTCCTTGACGGAATCGACGTTCGAGCTTTCGAGGTAGCCCTGCTTGATATAGCCGAAGCCAGTGGACTGCGGCGCTGCTTCAACAGGGTTTCCGGAAGCCTCTGTCTGCGAGAACAGGTTGTCGCCGAGTGGCTTCAAGCCCGCTTCGTTGGCGAAGTTGCTGAGGTTCAGCTGGCCGAGTTCGGTCAGGTTGGTCGCGGTTCCGATACGGGCCGATATGATACCATCCGTGCTGATCGTGACTTCTGTCGCGTCTGTCGGAATGGTGATGTTCGGCTGAACACCGTAACCGTCTATCGTCACCAATCGACCGTTGGAATCTTTGTTGAGAGCGCCGGCACGCGTATAAAGCGTCGTGCCATCGGGACCATCGACCTGCAACCAGCCCTTGCCGACGATCGCGACATCGAGATCGTTGCTGGTCTGGGAGATTTCGCCCTGAATGTGAAGCTTTCTGACGGCGGACGTCTGCACACCCAGACCGATATTGGCACCTTCCGGAACCACGGACTGGTTGGCGCGGTTCATCACACCTTGCGCACGCTCGGTCTGATAGAGCAGGTCGGTAAACTCGGCGCGGCCGCGCTTGAACGCAGTCGTGTTGATGTTCGCGATGTTGTTCGCGATGACCTCAAGGTTTGTCTGCTGGGCATCCATGCCCGTCGCTGCAATGGCTAGTGCTCTCATTTTTTATATCCTTAAGCGTCAAATCTGCATTTTCACGATGTCGAGATAGGCCGAGACGATCTTGTCGCGCAGAGCCACGGCGGTCTTGAGGGTCTGGTCCGCCTGCATGACGGCATCCACCACTTCACGCGTATTGGCCTTGCCCTGAATACCGGCGAAGGACATGGCTTCACCCTTCTTGAGGGACTCAACGGCATCCATCGCCACGCCGCCCATTACGCTTGCAAAGCTGGGGCCGGTGGCGGCAGTTGCTGCGGTTGACACTGCGTTTTCGGCAAGTGAACCGAGGCTGGATGTAACCTCTTTCAGTCCGTCCGTTGCGGCGGATGTCAGCGACTTCAAGCTGCTAATAGAATCAATCATCTTTAAGCTTTCAATAGGTCGATGGTGGAGGCGACCATGTCGCGTGTTTGTTTGATGACCTGCAAATTGGCGTCGTAGCCGCGGTTTGCTTCGCGAAGGTCGGCCATCTCGATCAGCATGTTCACATTGGGAAGCTTGACCATGCCTTTTTCGTCGGCAGCCGGGCTGTCGGGATCGTATTCCTGCGTAAAGTCGGAGCGATCGACACCCAGCTTCTTGACCTCGACAAGGTTGGTCTGGCTGGCGCGATCAAGCTCGTTCGCAAAGGTGATTGTCTTGCGGCGATAGGGGTCTGCACCGGGCGTGTCGCCCGTCGTACGCGAGTTCGCAATGTTTTCAGAAACGATACGCAGACGCGTAGCCTGCGCCTCCATTCCATTTCCTGCAATTTTCATCGAGGATTTTAAAGGATCCATTTACTTGCCCACCGCTGTCAGCATCATGCTGTGAAAAGAGCGAACGAGTTGCGCGTTCAGTTCGAACTGCCCCTTGATTTCGCCCGTCTTGGCCATTTCCTTCGAAAGAGAAACTGTGTTGCCCGATTCCTGAACGCCGATTTCGTTGGTCAGGTCAGCGTCTTCCAAGGCAACCTTGCCACCGCCTGCAACAGCCAGTTCCATATGGGCGGCATTGGTGCGTGCCATCTGCATGCCGACCGACTGCAACTCAGAATCGAATGGCACGACGTCCTTTGCGCGGAACTTCGGCGTACTGGCGTTTGCAATGTTACCGGCGACGACTTCTTGACGGACAGAAAGCCATTCGGCCTGCCGGGATGCCAGCGCAAACAGCTGAATCGGCTGCATGACAATTCTCCGTGTTTAACTTGATCCTGTTTTAGGGCGACAATCTTGCGCGGGACTTGCGGACGATGGCTTTCTGCCAGGCTGCCCAGGCCCCATGCTTTGGTCGCCGTTAACCATTTGTTTGCCTTGTCGCTTTAGGCTTCGTTTATATTTACACCAGCGGATTTTCCGGTCTGGGCGGTATGTAACCCTATGGGTTTGCGATGGTTTTTGAGATCGACAGATTTGTGATGCCGAATCGGGGCGCGCTTCGCGAGAAGCTCGCTGCGGCGTCGTGGCGGCGATATCTGCTCTCGGCGGGCCTTGTGCTTTCCCTGACGGCATCGGGCTTTTTTCTGCCGACGATGCTTTTGGAACCCGGCCTGCAGGGTTACGTGTCTCAAGCCCGCGTCAAAGTCTCCAATCCCCACGCCACCGCCGCCGGCGTACAGCGAATGACATCGCAGCTTGGTGAAAATCTTCTGTCGCCGATGGCGCTCGGCCTCATGGTCTCCGACCTGAAGCTTCAACCCCAGGACCTCACAGGCATGCAGACGCCGGGGCATCTGGCCGTTTTTCTGGACCTGCTTGCAGGTGGAGGAGAAAACGCCGACGTGCTGGTCGGGGCAACGGAAACGGCCCTGAAAAACGCGGTCTCCATCTCGTCTGCGCCTTCGAGCAATGAGATCGAGATCGACGTCACCGCCGCCACGCCCGAAGCATCGCAGCGGATCGCGGACTATTTCGCCGCTCGCATCGTCAAGAACATCGGTGCCGAGCAACGCGACCCGGAACTTCAGGCTGTCGAGCGGGCGCGTGTTGCCCTTGATAGCGCCGAGGCCGCGTTGACCGGTTTCCAGATGCGGCATGGCAATGACGCCGTTTCCCGCATTCAAGGCTTGCAGCAGAAAATTCGTGAAGACGAAGCAAACGCTGCAACTCTCAGCGCCAAGAGCACAGAGCTTGCCGATGGCATTTCGGCCGCCACGTCCATGAAGGTGGCTGATGTTCTCAATGGAAACCTGCCGGCTATGGCCGCTTTTGCACCGCTGGAGACGATCCGCCAGAACTATACCGCCGCCAAACTTGCACTGGCCGAAGTCAGCGTCGATCACGGACCGAAACATCCGCGTACTATCGCTGCACAGGCAACCGTGGATGCGGCAAGAGCGACAGCCATGCCCAGCCTTCGCCGGGCGCTGGAAGCTTTGAAGCAAGAGCAGATCACTGTAACCGAAGCACTGGAAGTGCGGGCTGCCAATCGCGCCGAACTGGACAATCAGTTGCAGGCCCTGGGGGATGCTCCCGCAGATCTCGCGCGGCTGGAGGCGGCCCTTGAAAAGGCACGAACGGATTACATCATCTCAAGCGACGCCGCAGGCACATTCTCCAGCGCACCGCGCGTCAGCGCCGCTCTTGCGGTGACGGCTGAGCCGGGCGTTGCCAATTACGATAGCTTCACCGCAAATGCGATGTCTGTTGCAGGGGGCGCTGCGGGATTGCTGATCGCGCTTTTCGTCTTGAGCTTCCGTCGCAAGGAAGAAGCGAACGAAACTGCCGAACTGCCTGCTGTGATCGAGCCCGAAACGGCGTTGGATACGCACGTCGATGAGATGCCGTCTCATGAGACGATTGAAATAGAGCCCAGTATTTTCGATGACCTGTCCGTGGAATATCCAGCGACGCCAGAGCCGGTCATGGCTGAGACTGCGTCCTCTATAGTGGTCGAAGATGAAGCTGAAACGGAAGCCGCTTATGACGAGGCTGCCAACGACATACCGCTTGATGAACGCGTACGGCAGGTTTTGATGCAAAACGCTATTGCCCGTCCATCACAGGAAAGGGATGTGCCGGTTTTCAAGCTTCCACCACTGTTGGCAGCGGCTCTGGCCGGTCAGGCAGACCATGCGCAGGCTGAAACCGAGGAGTTGCGGATACTGCGTCAGGAACTTGCTTTGCTGCGAACGCGCCTGCTGGAACATGCCCGAGAAGAACGCGACCGCAATCGCGCCTGACGCGCCGATTTTCAATCAAAATGCACTATGCTGCGCGACGTTCCGGCGCTAGATAGCTATCTAGTTTCCAGGAGGCAGGCATATGGCAGTGGTGATCGACGGCAAGGCAAAAGCGGCATCTGTAATCGAGACTGTTCGCAAGGCGGCAGAAAATCTTGAGCAACAGACAGGTGTAAAGCCCGGACTTGCCGTGGTTATCGTGGGGAATGACCCGGCCAGCCACGCCTATGTGAATTCCAAGAGCAAGACGGCCAAGGAATGCGGCTTCAAGTCAATTCAGCATACGCTGCCGGAAGAAACGACGCAGGCCGAGCTGGAGGCTTTGGTCGCCACATTGAATGCCGATGCGTCTATTCACGGCATTCTCGTGCAACTGCCGCTGCCCGGGCATCTCAATTCCGATACCGTTATCCAGTCCATTCTGCCGGAAAAAGATGTGGACGGCCTGAGCGTTCTCAACGCCGGCAAGCTTGCCACTGGTGACCTCAAGACAGGGTTGATCTCCTGCACGCCCGCTGGCTCCATGCTGCTGGTGCGCAGCATTCATGGCGATGACCTCTCGGGCCTCAACGCCGTTGTCATCGGCCGCTCCAACCTGTTCGGCAAGCCCATGGGGCAACTGCTTTTGAACGCCAACGCGACAGTCACAATGGCGCATTCGCGGACCAAAGACTTGGCTGGGGTCTGCAAAACTGCCGATATCCTCGTTGCCGCCGTTGGTCGTCCGCAGATGGTCAAGGCCGATTGGGTTAAGCCCGGTGCGACTGTCATCGATGTCGGTATCAACCGTATTCCGGCTCCGGAAAAAGGAGAGGGCAAGTCCCGGCTGGTCGGCGACGTCGCCTATGACGAGGCGAGCGCTGTCGCCGCGGCCATCACCCCTGTTCCCGGTGGCGTCGGCCCCATGACGATTGCGATGCTGATGGCAAACACGGTCATCGCAGCCCATCGCGCCCTGGGCAAAACCGCGCCGAAGTTCTAACCGGCTTAGCTTTGGGCGGGGCCGGTCGATCCGCGCACGACAAGCTCCGCTTTCCACAATTCCTGTTGGGTGTCGGGCTTTCCGGACTTGATCTGGTTGATCAACCGCTCGGCAATTCTCAGGCCGGCTGCCCGCAGGGACGACCGGGTCGTCGTCAACGGTACGGAAAAGTTGACCGGCTTCAGCAATGGCAACACATCGTCATGCGCGATCAGCGAAATATCTCTTCCCGGCTTCAGCCCACGATGATTGAGAGAGCGGACAGCACCCAACGCCAGTGCCGTGGATGCGCAGATGATCGCCGTCGGGCGATCGGCGTGCGACAGCAACTCTTCCATTTTCAGGAATCCCGCTTCATCATTCATAATGCTGTGGCTGACATTGTCCTGACGCAGCGCATATCCCTGCTCCGTCAAGGCGGCCTCGACCCCCCGGTGACGGCGAAAGGTGAAATCATAACCTTCCGGACCGTTCAGAAGCGCGATGTTGCGATGGCCCAACTGCAACAGAAGCGACGTCGCATCTCGAAAGGCGGTCTCATTGTCGACGTCTAAAAACGGATAATCCGTCTCCACGCCCCAGGAGCGGCCATGCACCATGAAGGGTATCGAAAGGCCCTTAATCATCTCGATGCGGGGGTCGTTCTTCTTCATATAGGCGAGGTAGATGCCGTCGACGCTGCCGCTGACCGCAAGTTCCTTCAGCGCATTTTCCTCATTGGCGGGATCTGTCGGCATGATGACAAGGTGGAAGCCGTTGCGGGCGGATGCCTCTCCCAAGCCGCTGAGAAACTCGCCGAAATGCACATCGGATTGATAGTCGGGGCCGGTGGGCATGACCAGGCCGATGGAGCCCATCTTGCCGGTTGCCAGACGTTGGGCTGCGACATTGGGCCGATAGCCGGTCTTCTGCGCGGCCTCGATGATCTTGCGACGGGTTTCGGCGTTGACTTCCGGGTAGCCGTTGAGCGCGCGGCTGATCGTGGTCTGGGAAATGCCGAGGTGCTGCGACAGTTGTTTCAGGTTCATGTTTCGCAGCCCTCCATGGTTCCAGCATCAGCTTGACGCATTGCTCCTCCAAGCGTTCAAACCGCTTTGGATGATAGCAACACTTATCCTGCGCCACAATTGGAAAGGCTGAGTTTCTTCGCGCATAGTTTGCATGCTGCACTGCGGTGTATTTACCAAAGCGCCAAAGTTCAACCGGACACTTGACTCGGCTTCCATGTCAGTGAGATGAATAGGCAGCCAAAGCGCTTTGAGGATTTTCAATGGCGAAAGCCTGTAATGTGATGGGAGGTAGGATCACATGAAAAAGACTTTCTGGACGACCGTGGCCATAGCCACGTTTTTGTCAGGTGCAGCCCTAGCGGCAGACCTGAAGTTCAAGCCGGGTGACGACGCGAAATTCAACTGGAAGAGCTACGAAGACTTCAAAACCGCCAATTCCAGCCTGAAGGGCGAAACGCTGACAATCTTCGGACCATGGCGCGGCGAAGACGAGGCACTGTTCCAGTCGGTTCTGGCCTATTTTGCCGATGCGACCGGCGTGAACGTGCGCTACTCCTCTTCGGAAAACTACGAGCAGCAGATCGTCATCGATACGCAGGCCGGTTCTCCTCCCAATGTTGCCATTCTTCCGCAGCCTGGCCTTCTGGCCGACCTCGCTGCCAAGGGTCTTCTGACACCGCTGGGCGATGAAACCGCCAACTGGGTCAAGGAAAACTACGGCGCTGGCCAGTCCTGGGTCGATCTGGGCATGTATCCCGGCAAGGACGGTCAAAAGGCTTATTTCGCCTTCCCGTTCAAGGCAGACGTGAAGTCGCTGGTCTGGTACGTGCCTGAAAACTTCGAGGAAGCAGGCTATGAGGTTCCCAAAAGCGTGGAAGACCTCGTCAAGCTCAGCGATCAGATTGTAAAGGACGGCGGCACGCCGTGGTGCATCGGTCTGGGTTCCGGCGGTGCAACGGGTTGGCCCGGCACCGACTGGGTCGAAGACTTCATGTTGCGCACCCAGCCGCTGGATGTCTACCTGAAGTGGACGACCAACGAGGTGCAGTTCAACGATCCGCGTGTGGTTGCCGCCATCGAGGAATTCGGCAAATTCGCCAAGAACGACAAATATGTCTCCGGTGGCGCAGCCGCTGTTGCCTCCACCGACTTCCGCGATAGCCCTAAGGGCCTCTTCGACATTCCGCCGAAGTGCTACCTGCACCGTCAGGCCTCGTTCATTCCATCCTTCTTCCCTGAAGGAACCAAGGTCGGAACGGATGTCGATTTCTTCTACATGCCGACATTCGCCTCCAAGCCTGAACTCGGCAAGCCGGTTCTGGGTGCCGGCACGCTCTTTACCATCACCAAGGATTCGAAATCTGCCCGCGCGCTGGTCGAATTCCTGAAGACGCCAATTGCGCATGAGGTGTGGATGGCACAGTCAGGCTTCCTGACACCATACAAGGGCGTCAACCTCGACACCTATGCCAGCGAGCAGACCAAGCGTCAGGGTGAAATTCTCACCACTGCCACCAGCTTCGGTTTCGATGGTTCTGACCTGATGCCTGGCAAGATCGGTGCTGGCGCATTCTGGACCGGTATGGTCGATTTCGTTGGCGGCAAATCTGCGCAGCAGGTTGGCGACGATATCCAGAAGGCCTGGGACGGCCTGAAATAATCACAAACTCCGCCCGGCAGTGCCAATCACTGCCGGGCCGTTTTTCTACAAGTCTCTGCCATAACAGGATCATGCTGTCAGGCCGGGTATCAGAACGGATAACGGGGAGGGAATATGATGACCCAGATCGTTTCGGCGCTCGGCGTGATGATCGTCGGCGTCTTCGCCTGCGCCGCCTATTACTGGCTGTCGGACAAGGCGCTACAGCTCATTTTCCCGGTCAAAGACGGTGACGTGATCCACGCATCACGCAATCTGAACCGGCGTGCGGCTATCCGCCCCTGGCTCTTCGTCGGCCCGGCGCTTCTGCTGCTGGTGGTCTATCTCGTCTACCCCGTCGTCGCGACCTTCATCCTGTCCTTTTACGACCGCACGGGCGCGAATTTCGTCGGCCTCAATAATTATCGTTGGGCGTTTTTCGATGCCGGTTTCCGCCAGTCCATTTTCAACAACATCCTGTGGCTCGCGGTCGTACCTGCCGCCTGCACCTTCTTCGGTCTCGTCATCGCCGTTATGACCGACCGTATCTGGTGGGGCAATATCGCCAAGTCCATCGTCTTTATGCCCATGGCCATTTCCTTCGTCGGCGCATCCGTCATCTGGAAGTTCATCTACGAATATCGCGGTGAGGGCCAGGTTCAGATCGGACTTCTCAACGCCATCGTCGAATATTTCGGCGGCACCCCGGAAGTGTGGATTTCCATGCCGTTCTGGAACAATTTCTTCCTCATGGTTATCCTCATCTGGATACAGACCGGCTTTGCCATGGTCATCCTGTCTGCTGCGCTTCGTGGGATTCCCGAAGAGACCGTCGAGGCGGCTGTCATCGATGGTGCCAATGGCTGGCAGATTTTCTGGAAAATCCTCGTGCCGCAAATATGGGGCACCATCGCCGTGGTCTGGACGACCATCACCATCCTCGTTCTCAAGGTCTTCGATATCGTGCTGACCATGACCAACGGCCAGTGGAACACCATGGTTCTGGCCAACCTTATGTTCGACTGGATGTTCCGGGGCGGTGGCGATAGCGGACGCAGCGCTGTTATCGCACTCGTCATCATGGCAGCCGTGACGCCGATCATGATCTGGAACATTCGCCAGGCAAACCGTGAGATGGAGGGTCGCTGAGATGAGCATAGCAGCGCGTATTCGCCGCATCGGCGTGCCTCGCCTTATCGTCCACATCAGCGTGCTGTTCGTGGTGCTGCTCTGGCTGCTGCCGACGCTCGGCATTCTCGTCAGCTCGCTACGAGACAAGGACCAGCTTGTCGTTTCCGGCTGGTGGACGGCGTTTTCCAGTTCCAGCCAGACGCAGGCATCACGTCTTGCTGACCCTGCAACGCAAAAACAGGAAGGCGACCGCTTCGTCATTGCCGGCAACGTTTTTGAAAACGGTGCCGGTGGCAAGATTTCCGCTTTTGGCGTCAGGGTACAGGACCCCGAAGCCTTCCCGGCAGGCGAGGCGGCTGACCTGGGTGACGGCGAAAGCCTCGTCATCAACGAAGACGGAACCTATCAATATAGCAAAAATGCGAGCTTCGAAGGCTCTCGCGCCAAACGCGTCTATCTTGCCGTGGCGACGCCACCGATCTTCACGCTGGATAACTACCGAACGGTTCTGACATCAGAAGGGATTGGCCAATCCTTCGTCAACTCGCTGACGGTCGCCATTCCCGCCACTGTCATCCCGATTCTCATCGCGGCCTTTGCGGCCTACGCGCTGTCATGGATGAAGTTCAGCGGTCGCTCGTTGATGATTGCCATGGTCGTCGGCCTCATCGTCGTGCCGTTGCAGATGTCGCTTATCCCGCTGTTGCAGCTCTATAACTGGATCGGCAACGTCTTTGGCGTGCCATCCAAGACCTATGCAGGCATCTGGCTGGCGCATACGGCCTTTGGTCTGCCGCTCGCCATCTATCTGCTGCGCAATTACATTGCCGGTCTGCCGAAGGAAATCATCGAAAGCGCGCGCGTCGATGGTGCCAGCGATTTTGAAATCTTCGTCAAGATCGTCCTGCCGCTGTCTTTCCCGGCACTCGCGTCGTTTTCGATCTTCCAGTTCCTCTGGACATGGAACGACCTTCTGGTCGCCATGGTGTTCCTTGGTACACAGAAGGACGAACTTGTGTTGACGGGTGCCTTGAATGCACTGCTCGGCTCGCGCGGCGGAAACTGGGAAATCCTTACCGCATCGGCCTTCGTCACCATTGTCGTGCCGCTCTGCGTTTTCTTCGCTCTCCAACGTTACCTTGTGCGCGGCCTGTTGACCGGCTCCGTCAAGGGAGGCTGATCCATCATGAATGCCCATACCACACAGGAAACTACAATGACGTCTTCTGCTCTCGTGCGCGATAAGGATTGGTGGCGCGGTGCCGTGATCTACCAGATCTACCCGCGCTCCTATCAGGATTCCAACGGCGACGGCATCGGCGATCTCAAGGGCATCACCTCCCGCCTGGAACACATTGCCAAGCTCGGCGCAGACGCGATCTGGATTTCGCCCTTTTTCACGTCGCCCATGAAGGATTTCGGCTACGACGTGTCCAACTATGTCGATGTCGATCCCATGTTCGGCACGCTGGCGGATTTCGATGGGCTGATCGCAGAAGCACATCGCCTCGGTGTTCGCGTCATGATTGATCTCGTGCTGTCGCACACGTCCGATCAGCATCCATGGTTCGTGCAGAGCCGTTCCAGCCGTCAGAACCCCAAGGCAGATTGGTATGTGTGGAGCGATGGCAAGCCGGATGGCACGCCGCCCAACAATTGGCTCTCCATCTTCGGCGGTTCCGGCTGGCAGTGGGACCCGACGCGCATGCAATATTACATGCACAACTTCCTAACCTCGCAGCCTGACCTCAATCTGCACAATGAAGAGGTGCAGCAAGAACTGCTGAACATCACCCGCTTCTGGCTGGAACGCGGCGTCGATGGTTTCCGTCTGGATACCATCAACTTCTATTTCCACGACAAGGAACTGCGCAACAATCCGGCGCTGGCACCGGAGCGCCGCAATGCCTCCACCGCGCCTGCCGTGAACCCCTACAATTTCCAGGAACATATCTACGACAAGAACCGCCCTGAGAATATTGCCTTCCTCAAGCGCTTCCGCGCCGTGCTGGACGAGTTCCCTGACATTGCCGCTGTCGGCGAAGTCGGTGATAGCCAGCGGGGTCTTGAGATCGTCGGTGAATACACCTCCGGCGATGACAAGATGCAGATGTGCTACGCCTTCGAATTCTTAGCCCCCGACGCTCTGACACCGCAGCGCGTGGCCGATGTGCAGGCGGATTTTGCCCGCGCAGCACCCGAGGGATGGGCCTGCTGGGCTTTCTCCAACCATGATGTGGTGCGCCATGTCAGCCGCTGGGGCGATGTGGTGGAGGACAAGGACGCTTTCGCCAAGGTTCTCTCCGCCCTGCTGATGACGCAGCGCGGATCGGTCTGCATCTATGAAGGTGAAGAGCTTGGCCTGACGGAAGCCGATATCGCCTTCGAAGATTTGCAGGACCCCTACGGCATTCAGTTCTGGCCGGAATTCAAGGGTCGTGACGGTTGCCGCACGCCCATGGTCTGGGATGCTGGCCATGCGCTGGCGGGCTTCTCGACAGCCGAAAAGGGTTGGCTTCCCATTCCGCCCGAACACAAGCAGCGCGCGGTCAGCGCCCAGCAGGGCGACGAGGCATCGGTGTTGGAGCATTATCGCCGCTTTCTAGCTTTCAGAAAGCAGCATCCGGCGTTTGCCAAGGGCAGCATCGAATTCCAGCCGGTCGAAGGCACGGTGTCGAGCTACACACGCACGCTGGGCAATGAGACGGTGATCTGCCTGTTCAACCTTTCAGCGGAACCCTCCACGGCATCGCTGCCGGACGGCAATTGGGAAGTGCTCGAAGGCCACGGCTTTGCGGCAGAGTTGAACGGCAACACTGTCCAGCTACCGGCATGGGGCGCATTTTTCGCCCGTTACGCCTGAAATATAGGGAGGAACACCACATGACCGGCGTCATTCTCAAGGATATCCGCAAGGCTTACGGACAGGTCAAAGTCCTTCACGGTATCGATCTGGATATCAAGCAGGGTGAGTTCATCGTCTTCGTCGGCCCCTCCGGCTGTGGTAAGTCCACGCTGTTGCGCATGATTGCGGGTCTCGAAGAGATCACCGGTGGTGAGATGTATATCGATGGCCAACTGGTCAACGAAATCCCGCCCTCAAGGCGCGGCATCGCCATGGTATTCCAGTCCTACGCGCTCTACCCACATATGACTGTTTACGACAACATGGCCTTCGGCATGAAAATCGCCAAGGAAAACCGCCAAGAGATCGACCGCCGCGTGCGCGCCGCTGCCGATATTCTGCAACTGACGCAATATCTGGATCGCCTGCCCAAAGCGCTCTCTGGAGGCCAGCGCCAGCGTGTCGCCATCGGTCGCGCCATCTGCCGCAACCCCAAGGTCTTCCTGTTCGATGAGCCATTGTCGAACCTTGATGCTGCGCTGCGTGTCGCCACCCGCATCGAGATCGCCAAGCTCGGCGAGCAGATGGCCGATACGACCATGATCTACGTTACGCACGACCAGGTGGAAGCCATGACGCTGGCCGACCGTATCGTCGTGCTCAACGGCGGTCGTGTCGAGCAGGTGGGTGCGCCGCTCGAGCTTTACGAAAATCCTGGCAATCTCTTCGTTGCCAAGTTCATCGGCTCTCCAGCCATGAACATCATCGCTGCCACGATTAAGGGAACAGGTGCTCAGACGGCCATCGAACTCTTGGGCGGCAAGGCGCTTTCCGTCGATATCGCAACCCAGCCGGGAGAAGAAGGCAAAGCCGCATCCTTCGGCGTTCGCCCGGAAGATTTGGCCGTCGTCACCGGTGACGACTATCTTTTCGAGGGTAAGGTTTCCATCGTTGAAGCGCTGGGCGAAGTCACTTTGCTCTATCTGGAAGCGCCCTCGGGACAAGACCCGATCATCGTCAAAATCCCCGGCATTGCCCAGGCCAAAAAAGGTCAGGTTTTACGCTTCTCCGCACCGTCCCAAAAGCTGCATCTCTTTGACGCGGAAGGCCAGACATATCGCCGTTAAAAGGCGTATAGGAACGGCTTTTTAAGCATAAAACGAAGCCGTTCAGCTGTGCCATAATGATTTCACAAGCGCCATAATGATGTCAGATCAATGGCTTGTCTTAAGTCGGCTTGTGCCATAGATCGGTAACGGCGGTTGCTGACGGCCGGATTTCACATGTGTTTCATATCGAAACGGCGTGAGAAATTCTTAAGGACTTATAGCTAGTCTTTATCCTTGAAAAATAACAAGAGGATCACGGCATTGAACGCCCGGGCGGACATCGGTAAACCCAGCTATCTCAGCAAGGAAGAATCTTTCATGTACGACCGCGAGGGGCGGTTCAAGCTGGAAGATACGATGAATGCCGCGCGCATCGAATATACCGAAAAAGCCGTGATGAACATGGCCTCGCGCCGTTGCGATGTTCTCAAGATCTCGCAATCGGAAGCGGTCCTTGCGTTGATGACGCAATATAATCTGCCAAAGCAGTTCTATCTTGATATTCCAGATGCCCGCATCACCAAGATTGGCTGCGTGCTGATGAAGGTCAACGCCAATAACACCATTCATGTCCGCTTTCTGCATATTCTCAGCAAGAAAGACATGGACCGCATTTTCGTGTTCAGCACACACCCGGCACACCGCGACCGCAAGCTCGATATTCGAGCTTGGTAAGACAAAAACAAAAAAAGCCGCGTTTCACCCGAAACGCGGCTTTTTTGTTGTTCTGTCATTCGTCAATGAAAGACGCTGGCACCCTGATCGGCCGGACCGACATTGCGGCGGAAAGGCGCAAACAATTCACGGCCCATGCCCCATTCATTGTCGGAAAGATTTGCCGTTGCAGGCTCTCGGGCAGCAAGCTCGGCGGATGACACCAGAACCTCGATAGTGCCGGTAATCGCGTCGAGGCGGATCATGTCGCCATCGCGGATGCGTGAAATCGGGCCGCAATCGACCGCTTCCGGCGTCATGTGAATAGCGGCTGGCACTTTGCCCGATGCGCCGGACATGCGCCCATCGGTGACCAGGGCCACCTTGAAGCCACGATCCTGCAACACGCCAAGCGGTGGCGTCAGTTGGTGCAGTTCCGGCATGCCATTGGCCTTCGGTCCCTGGAAGCGAACCACGGCCACGAAATCACGGTTGAGCTTGCCTTCCTTGAACGCCGTCTGAAGGCTCTGCTGGTCGTGGAAGATGATGGCTGGGGCCTCGATGACATGACGTTCCGGCTTGACGGCAGAAATCTTGATGACGGCCTTGCCGAGATTGCCGGTCAGCATCTTCAGGCCGCCCGTTGGCTGGAACGGCGTTTCGATGCTGGCCAAAACCTTCGGGTCATGGCTCACTTCCGGCGAAGATGTGCGGACCACCGCGCCGTTTTCATCCAGTGTCGGCTCGATCGTGTAAGCCTCAAGTCCCTGGCCGAACACGGTGCGGACATCATCATGCACGAAGCCCTGCTTCAGAAGCTGCTTGATCAGGAAGCCCATACCGCCTGCGGCGTGGAAGTGGTTCACGTCTGCCAGACCGTTCGGATAGACGCGCGCCAGAAGCGGCACAACGTCTGACAGATCTGAAATATCCTGCCAGGTCAGCACGATGCCAGCCGCCCGCGCCATGGCGATGAGGTGCAGCGTGTGGTTGGTGGAGCCGCCTGTGGCATGCAGACCGACGACACCGTTGACGACGGAACGCTCATCGATCATCTCGCCCGCTGACGTGAACTCGTTGCCCTGCGCCGTAATCGCCAGCGCCCGCTTGGTAGCTTCACGCGTCATCGCATCGCGCAACGGCGTGTTGGGGTTGATGAAGGAGGAGCCGGGCATGTGAAAGCCCATGATTTCCATCAGCATCTGGTTGGAATTGGCGGTGCCGTAGAATGTGCAGGTGCCTGGGCCGTGGTAGGATTTGGATTCCGCTTCCAGCAGTTCCGCACGACCGACCTTGCCCTCGGCATAAAGCTGGCGAATGCGCGACTTCTCGTCATTCTGCAGGCCGGAGGTCATGGGACCCGCAGGAATGAAGATGGATGGCAGATGGCCGAAGGACAGGGCCGCAATGACGAGACCCGGGACGATCTTGTCGCAGACGCCGAGGAACACGGCTGCATCGAACATGTTGTGCGAAAGGCCGATACCCGCCGCCATGGCAATCGCATCACGCGAAAACAGCGATAGCTCCATGCCCGGCTGGCCCTGCGTCACGCCATCGCACATGGCCGGAACGGCACCTGCCACTTGCGCAATGCCACCCGCTTCCTTGGCGGCATCCCGGATTAGGTTCGGGTAAACCTCAAAGGGCTGATGCGCCGAAAGCATGTCGTTGTAGGCGGTGATGATGCCGAGATTTCCGACCCGGTCGCCGGCAAGGATGTCCTTGTCGGCGGGGGAACAGACCGCAAATCCGTGCGCGAGATTGGCGCAGGAGAGAACGGAGCGATGCACGCCCTTGGACACCTGAAGCCGAAGCCTCTCGAGATAAATCTCTCGGTAAGGTTTCGAGCGCTCGACGATACGGGCCGTGATAGCCTGAATACGAGGGTCGGCAGCCATGGGCGTTCATCCTGTCCTTCTGTAGATCATCGGCCAAACGCTTGGGAACGTCGGCCGGTGATCATGTTGCTGTTTCAAGCGCTGGGCTTACGGTGCCCAGTAGATATGCACGGGCGATTCCGCCCGGTTGAGCACGGCCCGGATGGGCATCTCTTCCTCGTCCAGATCGGACTTCGCCTTTTCGAGTGTTTCCTTTTTGGCAGCACCTTCGATGTGCAGCACCAGAAACCGGGCATCGTGAAGCGCGGAAAGATTGAACGTCAGGCGTTCCTCGCCCGCCGTTTCAGCCGCCATCGGCAGCACCGCACGGTCTTCATCCAGATCGAGTGCTTCTTCGAGATTGTCACCACCGGGGAAGAACGAGGCGGTGTGACCGTCCGTACCCATGCCGAGAATGACGACATCGAAGGGATCGCAGATCGCTTCCGTCTTGACGGTTGCCAGCGTCGCAGCGTCATCAGGCGTTGCGAAGAACTGGTAGAGCGGAACGAAATAGGCGTAGGACGCGGCGTTCTGCAGCAGGTTGTCTGCCACCAGCTTGTGGTTGGAACGGTCACTTTCCGGCGGCACGAAACGTTCGTCTACCAGCGTCACGCTAATGTTCTTCCAATCCAACTCGTGCTTGGACAGCGCCTGAAAGAAAAGCTTCGGCGTTGAGCCCCCGGAAACGGCAATGCTTGCCGTTCCACGCTCGGAAATACCACGTTCCAGACGCTCGGCGACATCTTTCGCCAATGTCTGCGCAAGCTCCGGACCATTCGCGAAAATATGCTCTTGTGCGGTCATCGGCATATCCTCAGTCGGCTTCGTGCCATGTGCGGCCATCGCGTTCGATCAGTGCAATCGAGCCGCTCGGGCCCCATGTGCCTGATGTGTAACCCTGAACGCCCTGGCTCACGGATTCCCAGCTTTTAAGAATAGGGTCGACCCACTTCCACGCCGCTTCGACTTCGTCGCGACGCATGAACAGGGCCTGATTGGAGCGGATCGTGTCCATCAACAGGCGCTCATAGGCATCGGGGCTGCGCACATTGAAGGCCTGGGCAAAGCTCATATCCAGCGAAACCTGACGCAGGCGCATGCCGCCCGGACCAGGGTCCTTGATGAGAAGCGACTGCTTGACGCCTTCATCCGGCTGAAGACGAATGACCAGCTTGTTGGCCTCGACCTTGCCAGCCGCATCATCGAAGATCGAATGCGGAATTTGCTTGAACGTCACGACGATTTCGGACACGCGGGTCGCCAGACGCTTACCGGTACGGATGTAGAACGGCACGCCCGCCCAGCGCCAGTTGGCGATTTCCGCCTTGATGGCAACGAAGGTCTCGGTGTTGGAGACGCCGCCTTCGAGTTCTTCCAGATAGCCCTTGACCGGGCCCCCAGCAGACGCACCGGCGCGGTACTGACCGCGCACCGTCAGCTTCTCGACGTTGGATTCATCGATCAGCTTCAGCGAGCGCAGAACCTTGACCTTTTCGTCACGCACGGCTTCCGCATCCATGGAGGAGGGCGGTTCCATGGCAACGAGGCACAGCAATTGCAGAATATGGTTCTGCACCATGTCGCGCAACGCACCGGCCTTGTCGTAATATCCGGCACGGCCTTCGAGGCCGACGGATTCGGCAACCGTGATTTGCACATGGTCGATATGGGCGGAGTTCCACAGCGGCTCGTAAAGCGCATTGGCAAAACGCAGCACCATCAGGTTCTGCACGGTTTCCTTGCCGAGATAGTGGTCGATACGAAAGATTTGCTCTTCCTTGAAGACATTGCCCAGCGTGTCGTTGAGTTCCAGCGCAGAGGCCAGATCGCGGCCAATCGGCTTTTCAACGACGATGCGGGTGGATTTGGTGATCAGCTTGTGGTCGCGGATCTTGAAGGCGATATCGCCGAAAATGCCGGGGGCAACGGCCAGATAAAAGGCGCGAATGCGGTCCTTGCCTTCGTCCAGCAGCTTCTTCAGCTTGTCCCAGCCACCGTCAGACTTCGCATCGACGGGGATGTAGAACAGGCGGGCGCAGAATTTTGCGACCTGATCATCGTCGTATTCGCCCTTCTTCAGATGCTCTTTCAGGGCATCCTGTGCGAATTTGCGGTATTCCTCATGGGTCATGACCGAACGGGAAGCGCCAATGATGCGTGTTGGTTCTGACAGCTGGTTTTCCACCTGGCGGTGGTAAAGGGCTGGCAGAAGCTTGCGCTCGGCCAGATCGCCAGTGCCGCCGAAGACGACGCAATCGAAGGGCTCTACTGGAATGATTTGACTGCTCATACCGATTCTCTCGATCTTTCCGTGTTGAGGGCATCCATAATCTAATCGATTTAAAAATGCCAGACGTGTTGTAAATAATTATGATTTTCTCTTATAAGGCATTGTTTTTACTCTTTTTAACTATGCCCCGCCGAGTAATTTCGATTTCCGCCTCTTTAGAACCTGTCCCTCAATGCGTACCACGAAAGTGCAAGGAAAAGCAGAGGCGCGCGCAGTGTTGTGCCGCCAGGAAAAGACGGCACGTCCAGAGACGAGAACTGTTCCAGCGCCTTGTCCTTGGCAACGACCATATCCGCATAAAGCTTGCCGCAATAATTGGATAGCATCACGCCATGGCCGGAATAACCGCCAATGGACATGACGCCTGGCATGACCTCGCGCACGAAGGGCTGGCGGTTGAGGGTGATGCCCACCGAACCGCCCCAGGCATGCGTCATCTCGATATTGTTGAGGGCCGGATAGATTTCCGCGATCTGCTTGCGGATATGTTTGGAAATGTCACGCGGTGAATCCGCCGTATAGGCCTCGCGCCCGCCAAACAGCAGCCGGTTATCAAGTGTCTTGCGAAAGTAGCGCACCACGAAACGGCTGTCGGCGATGGCCTCTTTTCCCGGAATGATCGTTGGAAAGTCATCCAGCGGCACGGTCGCACCAATGAAGGAGCGGATCGGCATGACATGCGCTGCCGTCACCGGTTCCAGATTGCCGATATGAGCGTTTGTGGCGATCAGCACGCGGTCTGCGGTGATGGTGCCGGAAGACGTTTCGATCAGCGTTTTGCCACCGGCCTGCCTGATGGATTTGGCAGGCGTCATCTCGAAAATCTGCGCGCCTGCTGCCTTCGCCGCCTTCGCCAGACCGACGATGAGCTTCAGAGGATGGATATGGCCGGTGCCGGTGTCGCGAACGCCGAAATGATAATGGTCGGACCCAAGCCGCTCCGCCGTCTCAGCCTTCTCCATAAAGGAGACATGGCTGTATTCATAGCGGCTGGTCATGGCCTCGACGCTTTTGCGATAGTCCTTTTCGTAGGATTTCTTGTGCAGGACATTCAATTGGCCGGGCAGGAACTCCATGTCGATGTCATGTTCGCGGGCAAAATCCAGCACATAGTGCTTGGCATGTTCCGCAATGTCGAACAGCGCCTTGGAGCGCTCAAAACCGATGTCTTTTTCCAGATCGTCCGGCCAAGCACGTTGGCCGGTGCCGAACTGACCGCCATTGCGCCCCGATGCACCATCCCCGACGCGATAGCCTTCGATAAGCACGACAGAAACGCCAGCCTTGGCCAGATTATAAGCTGCCTGCAGGCCCGTAAACCCTCCGCCGATGACGGCCACGTCCACCGTGCGCGAACCATCCATTGCCGGAAATTGCGGTCGTGCGCCTAGACTGTCTTGGTACCAGGAAATGCCGGGCGCTATCGGGCTCTGCCATGTCATGTGCAAACCCTCATACGTTCAACAACAGGAACTCCCGCTCCCACGGGCTGATAACCTGCATGAAGGTCTCGAATTCGCCGCGCTTCAAACCGGCGTAAAGGCCAACGAATTCATGGCCGAAGACACGCTCGAGCTCCGGTTCGCTTTCCAGCAGAGAAACGGCTTCCAGAAGTCCACGTGGCAGTTCGATAGAGCCTTCGTTTGCCGTCTCATAGGTCGGCTCCGTCGGTTCGATGTTGTTCATGATGCCGAGCCAGCCGCAGGCCAACGATGCCGCAATGGCCAGATAGGGATTGGCATCGGAACTGGGCAGACGGTTTTCGACACGTCGTGCCGAAGGACCGGAAATTGGCACGCGGAAGGCGGTCGTGCGGTTGTCGTAACCCCAGGCATTGTTCACCGGGCATGCCATATCAGGCGTCAGGCGACGGTAGGAATTCACGTAAGGCGCCAGCATGACCAGCGCATTCGGCACATAACGTTGCATGCCGCCGACGAAGGCGAAGAACTCCTTGGACGGGCTGCCATCCTTGTTGGAAAACACGTTATCGCCGGTTTCGATGTCCACCACGGACTGGTGAATATGCATGGCAGAACCCGGCATGCCCTGCATGGGCTTGGCCATGAAGGTGGCATAGATGCCGTGTTTCAGAGCCGCCTCGCGGATCGTGCGCTTGAACAGGAACACCTGGTCTGCAAGCTCTATGGGATCGCCGTGGCGCAGGTTGATTTCCAGCTGTGCCGGACCTTCTTCATGGATCAGCGTGTCGATCTCCAGACCCTGCTTTTCCGAGAAGTGGTAGATATCGTCGATCAACTCATCGAATTCGTTGATGCCGGCAATCGAGTAGCTCTGCCCACCAACGATGGAGCGGCCCGAGCGGCCCTTTGGCGGATGCAGCGGATAATCCGGGTCGTCATTCATGGCCACGAGATAGAACTCGATTTCCGGCGCCACGACCGGTTTCCAGCCCTTGTTCTTGTAGAGTTCCAGAACGTTTCGCAACACGTTGCGCGGCGTATAGGGAACGAACGCGCTTTCCTGATCCACCACATCGCAGATGACCTGCGCGGTGGGATCACTTTCCCACGGCACGACGCAGAGCGTGGACAAGTCGGGAACCAGCTTCAGGTCGCTATCGCGCGGCTCATAACGGAAGTTCGCCGTTTCATCCGGGTATTCGCCTGATATCGTGTGGCGGTAAAGGGCCGAAGGCAGCGCCAGCGATGTATCGCCGGTGAATTTGGAGGTCGGCATCATCTTGCCGCGTGGAACGCCCGCAAGGTCGGGAGTGATGCACTCAATGTCTTCGATACCGCGGGCCTTGAGCCACTGCGCGGCTTCACGCCAGGAAGAGCAACCACGTGTCGGAGAGACATCGACTTGTATTTTTTTTGCCATGTTTGCCGGTTTTTTCGGACGGAGCATGGTTTTCTTGGGAGGCATAAATCACCGGCTGTGTGTTTCGATTGGGGCTATCATAGCCAGACTTTGTCATTTGGCAAAAGGGGCAGCGCCATTGACAACGGACCTGACTTCTAAAAGAGGAAGTACACTGAAACTAGGGAAACTCCATGACGGAAAAATGTAACGTGCTGATATTAGGCGCAGGGGCGGCTGGCATGATGTGTGCCATCCGTGCCGGTCAGCGCGGTCGTTCCGTCATTGTCATCGATCACGCCAAGGCACCGGGCGAGAAAATCCGCATTTCCGGCGGCGGGCGCTGCAATTTCACCAATGTGCATGCGGCCCCGAAAAACTATCTCTCCAGTAACCTGCATTTTGCCAAGTCTGCTTTGGCCCGCTACACGCCGAGGGACTTCATCGCCCTTGTCGAAAAGCACCGCATTGCATTTCACGAAAAGACGCTCGGCCAATTGTTTTGCGATGACAGCGCGAAGGATATCATCCGTATGTTGCTGGCGGAAATGCAGGCGGTGGGTGCGAAACTACGGTTGCAAACGGAGATTGCTTCGGTGGAAGCCATTCCGACTGGCGGCTTTCGCGTTGCGACCTCATCCAGCATCATTGAAGCGGACAGTCTGGTTCTGGCAACCGGTGGGAAATCCATTCCAAAAATGGGCGCGACCGGTTTTGCCTATCGCATCGCCGAAAAATTCGGCCTCGGCATCATCGAAACCCGCCCCGGCCTCGTGCCTTTGACGCTGGAGCCAACGCAGCTTGAAAAGCTCTCGGCCCTCTCCGGCATCGCCGTACCAGCTGAAATTTCCCATGGCAAGACATCGTTCAATGAGGCGTTGCTGTTCACCCACCGAGGGCTAAGCGGTCCATCTATCCTGCAAATCTCATCCTACTGGCGCGAAGGCGATGAGGTGCGTTTGAAGATGGAGCCCGATCTGGACATTATCGGCCATCTCAAAACGGCAAAAAAGACAAATGGCCGCCAGTCTGCACAGACTGTGTTGGGCGAAATCCTGCCGAAGCGACTGGCGCAGCATGTGGTGGAGCGGGCAGGGGTCACCGGCAATCTCGGCGATATGTCGGATAAGATCTTGACCGCGCTGACCGCCGCCGTGCAGGAGTGGTCCATAAAACCCTCCGGCTCAGAGGGATATCGGACCGCAGAAGTCACGCTCGGCGGTGTCGATACCACCCATCTCGACTCCAAATCCATGCAGGCCAAAACCGTCCCCGGCCTCTATTTCATCGGCGAATGTGTGGATGTCACGGGCTGGCTGGGCGGCTATAATTTCCAATGGGCATGGGCATCCGGCCACGCCGCCGGGGAATCTGTGTAAAGCCTCGACATCTTAATGCCTTATTAAGAGACGCGGAGTCATGCTGATCGAATGCCAGCACAACGCAAGTTGATACATGATGTCCCGCTGGACGCCGGAACCCGGCATCGATCGGTTATGTTTCTCGTTCAGGAAGCCGCTCATGATGATGTCCAGAAAACCCGCCCGCGCCATCGCAATTGCTCGCACCGCCAATGATAATGCTGTTTACGCCTTCCGCCTGAGCCTGATTTCGGCTGGCGCGATTGCTGCGTTTTTGGTGCTGATGTTTTGATTGCTGAATATGCGCTAAGAGCCTTCTTCCGTCATGCTCGGGCTTGTCCCGAGTATCTGCAAAGCCTGGATTTTATTCGACGTGATTAGATTCTTGGGACAAGCCCAAGGATGACGTCGTGGGTGGGTACAACTTGTCTTCCGGCAAATCCAGGTGGCAAAGTTGCCCGGCATAAGATCATAATCGAGGAGCGGCCTTTCCCTGCGCAAAGAAACCGGGATCAGCAACTCGCTCCGGTTTCTGTCGCCGGTTATCTTCGTCAAAAGGGGATCCAGACAGCGAGCGTCATTTTGCGGATTCATCAATTTAAGTTTTGCTGACGTCAAAGTTGTAAATGCTGCAATTTCGGCACTTGTTATACTGGGAATTTCACGTCTAGTCTGAGAGCGTCAGGTGTTGCTCGATTGACGTTTTTGATTTCAGGAAAAACAATATGAGTTCAATTCATTCCTATTGGCCCGGCATTATGCTCGCTTTCACGACATATGTTATTTCGGCAGTTAGTCCCGGACCTGCGATGCTAGCAACGATGGGAACGGCCATGGAGTCGGGTCGGAAAGCCGGTATCGCGATGGGGCTGGGTATTGCGGCTAGTGCGTTAGTATGGGGAATTCTTGCGTTTCTCGGTCTGTCCACTTTGCTCGTAGCCTATGCCGGCATTCTCGACATCATCCGCATCCTTGGATGTTTCTATCTTTTGTACCTCGCTTGGAAGGCATTTCCTTCGGCATTCTCAAAATACGATCTCAACGTGAGCCTCACTGGCAAAAAGGACTACAGTACGATCGACCTATTTTTACGGGGCTGTGCTCTAAACCTCGCCAATCCAAAAGCAGTTCTGACTTGGGTGGCGATAATCGCTCTTGCAGTCGAACCGAATGCTCCCTTCTGGACAATACTTGCAGTCCTTTCAGGTACGATTTTGTTTTCTGTCGTGTTCTACACGTTAATTGCTATTCTGTTTTCGACACCGAAAATGGTTTCTGTCTATAGTCGACTGCGGCGTTGGATAGATGGTACTTTGGGGCTGGTATTTGCTTTTTCAGCTTACAAACTAGCCAGAGATTAAGTTCAAAAAACCCTTTTGCTGCAGCAACCTCCAGCATCATCTCATACAAAAGTGGACCGCCACCGTCGCGATATCAGGACGGTGGCGGATCGTATGGTGAAATTGATCAAGGGGCATTCCGATCTCTTTGCCGGACGGCACAACCGCCTGGCTTGAGATCGCGTTCAAGCCGCCGCCTTGCCCTGCGCAACAATAACCGGGATCAGCAGGTCACCCCAGTTTCCATCGCCGCCGTGGTGGCGGGCGGAGCGGACGAGTTCGACGGATACACCGGCTTCGACCGCATTCATGACTGCCTGGTTGAGGCGGTGCAGGTCGTTGGCCAGCATGCGGATGGCGCTTTGCTGATCCTGGCTCATGGATGAGGACTGCTCCTCGGTGCGTTCCTTAACTCTCGAAATCGAAGCCATTGTTTTTCCTCCGTTCAATGGGCTGGTTTACTTATTCCGCAGCGGGGCGGAACTGGTCGTGTTCGGTCGATTCCTTCATCGCCGTGGTGGACGAGGTGCCGCCTGAGATGGCGACGGAGACCGCATCGAAATAGCCAGTGCCGACTTCGCGCTGGTGCTTGGTGGCGGTGTAGCCGTTGATTTCGGCGGCGAATTCCGCCTCCTGAAGCTCCGAATAGGCTGCCATCTGTCGGTCCTTGTAGCCGCGTGCCAGTTCGAACATGCCGTAGTTGAGTTGGTGAAACCCGGCAAGGGTGATGAACTGGAACTTGTAGCCCATGGCACCCAGTTCGCGCTGGAACTTGGCAATCGTCGCGTC
Source organism: Agrobacterium sp. DSM 25558 (assembly GCF_900100825.1). NCBI lineage: Bacteria > Pseudomonadati > Pseudomonadota > Alphaproteobacteria > Hyphomicrobiales > Rhizobiaceae > Agrobacterium > Agrobacterium sp. DSM 25558. Next base: position 154,834 of record NZ_FMUD01000002.1, read on the forward strand.
ATCCAGATGTTTCTTCCAGTTGAAGGACGGCGAGCAGTTGTAAGCCAGCTTCTTGCCCGGATGCACCTTGTGCACGCCTTCCGCAAAGCGCTTGGCCTGCTCCAGATCCGGCTTGGATGTTTCGCACCAGATGAGATCGCAATAGGGCGCATAGGCATTGGCGCGGGCAATGCAGGGCTCCAGTCCGTTCTTGACCTGATAGAAGCCCTCGACGGTGCGGCCTGCATCGTAATCTACGAAGGGCTGGTCGCGCTCATCGATATCGGAGGTCAGAAGCTTGGCGGCTTCCGCATCCGTGCGGGCGATGACGAGCGTTGGCGTGCCCATGACGTCTGCGGCAAGACGCGCCGCCGTCAGGTTGCGGATGTGCGCCGCTGTCGGGATCAGAACCTTGCCGCCCAGATGGCCGCATTTCTTTTCCGACGCGAGTTGGTCTTCGTAGTGAACACCAGCCGCACCGGCCTCAATAAAGGCCTTCATGATTTCGAATGCATTGAGCGGGCCACCGAAACCGGCCTCCGCATCGGCAACGATGGGCGCGAACCACGTATCGACGGACAGGCCCGTGCCTTCGGCGGTCTCGATCTGGTCGGCGCGCTGCAAGGTCTTGTTGATGCGCTTTGCCAGTTCCGGTGCCGCATTGGCCGGGTAGAGCGACTGGTCCGGGTACATGGCGGATGCGGTGTTAGCGTCCGCCGCAACTTGCCAGCCGGAGAGATATATCGCCTTCAGCCCGGCACGAACCATCTGCATGGCCTGATTGCCGGAGAGCGCGCCGAGCGCATTGATGTAGCTCTCTTCGTTGATGAGCTTCCATAACCGGTTCGCACCCATTTCCGCCAGCGAGTGCTGGATGGTTACGGAGCCGCGCAGTTTTTCCACATCCGCTGCCGTATAGGTGCGCTCGATACCATCGAACCGTCCCTTGGGGGCGCTCGGAACAAGATTGTAAAATTCAGTCACATCTCTCTCCCTTGTCATGACCGTGGATAGGATCGATACTTGAGAACTCCTCCAGCAACCGATCCGATGTGACTGAATTTACAATTTTTGTGATTTTTACGCCAGATAAAAAGGAAAATCAGTGACTTGAAAGAGGTCATGTTGTATCGTCTTTGACAGGGTGGAGTTGTAAATCTGTAAATTTTGTAAAATTTCGGCGCGGCATGTCCTGTGTGATTTTGTAAAGGGAGGAGGTTTTGGTGGAGACCAAGATATTTGCAGGACCGCGCGTTCGGCGCGTACGCAATGGTTTGGGTTTGACGCAGACGGCCATGGCCGAGGCGCTGTCGATCTCCCCGTCCTATCTCAACCTGATCGAGCGCAACCAGCGCCCGCTTACCGTGCAACTGCTGCTGAAACTCAGCTCCGTCTATAAGGTCGATCTGGACGACTTGCAGGGCGAAAGCGGTGGCCTTACCAGCCAGTTGCGCGAAGTCTTTGCCGATCCCCTGCTGGCAGGCGAGGTGCCATCGGGGCAGGAACTGGTCGAAGTGGCGGAAGCAGCACCCAATGCGGCCAGCGGCATGATCAAGCTTTACCGTGCCTATAAGGAGCAGGCGCAGCGCCTGAGCGATCTTTCCGATCTCCTAGCGCGGGAAGGGCACCAGACCACGCTATCGTCGGCGCGCTTGCCGATTGACGAAGTGCGCGACATGTTTGAGCGCCGACCGTCGCATTTCGCACAGCTGGATGCGGCGGCGGAAGCGTTTCATGCCACGCTCTCCCCCGGTGACGACTTGGCGCAGGCGCTGAAAAGCTGGCTCCAGAAAAACCACGGCATCGTGGTGCGCTCCATGCCTGTTCACGCCATGCCCAACCTGCGCCGTCGTTATGACCGCCACTCCATGCGGCTGTTTCTATCCGAGCGTCTGTCGCCGCAGGACCAGTTACGCGAAATGGCGATGGAGGCCTGTCTTCTGGCGCTGACGGATGAGATCGGCACTGAGCTGCAAGCCCTGGCACTGTCGGGTGAAGAGGCAAAGCGCATCGCCCGGTTCGAGCTTGCCCGCTATGCCGCCCACGCGCTGATGATGCCCTATGGTGCATATCTGTCTGCCGCCCAGCGTGCGCGATACGATATCGATATTCTGCGCGGGCGCTTCAATGTGTCCTTCGAGCAGGCAGCAAACCGCCTCGTCACTCTGGCGCGTCCGGGTGTCTCCGGCATTCCGTTTTTCCTGATGGAAGTCGACAGTGCCGGTAATCGCTTCCGCAAGGCAGGTGCTCAAGGGTTTCCGCAAGCGCGGTTCGGTGGTCTCTGCGTGAAGCTCAATGTCCACGCCGCCTTTTCCCAGCCGGGTCAGGTGCTGGCAGAACAGGTGGAGATGCCGGATCGCGGCGCTTACCTCACCATCGCCCGTTCGCTGGATGGACCGCAGGCGGGGTTCGGAGAGCGCATTCGTCGCACGGCTGTCATGGTGGCCTGTGATGCGGCGCTGGCGAAAGAGACGGTTTACGGAGATGTCGTCGGCCTCAAGGCGGGCAGCATCGGCATCGGCCCGTCCTGTCGGCTGTGCGAGCGGCAGGGCTGTCTTTCGCGGGCAGAGGCACCGCTGACGCGTCCGCTGGGGCTGGATGAAATGGTGACGGGCCTCAGCGTTTTCGATTTTCAGTAGTGGCTTTCAAACACAATTGTTTGAAATTGCCGCGCTGCACATTTCCCGCTTGCCGACACAAGTTTTCCTTTCTAGTCTCTGGCAAAACAAGGGGATCACGCGCTTTCCCACGGCGCGTTCAAACAGGAGATATCATGAAACATCGTTCGCTTCGTTTCAGCCTCGCCGTCGCGGCCGCCGTTCTGGCCGCTGGCACTGCCTTCGCGCAGGAAAAGGTCGTCCACGTTTACAACTGGTCTGACTATATCGATCCTGCCCTTCTGGAAGAATTCACCAAGGAAACCGGCATCAAGGTCGTCTACGACGTCTATGACGGCAACGAGGTTCTGGAAACCAAGCTACTGGCCGGCAATTCCGGTTATGATGTGGTGGCTCCGACATCGCCGTTCCTGGCGCGTCAGATCAAAGCTGGCGTCTATCAGAAGCTGGACAAGTCCAAGCTGCCGAACCTCACGAACATGTGGCCGGAAATCACCACGCGCCTGTCGCAGTACGATCCTGGCAATGAATATGCCGTCAACTATATGTGGGGCACCACCGGCATCGGCTACAACGTGGCCAAGATCAAGGCTGCACTCGGCGATGATGTTAAGGTTGATAGCTGGGATATTCTCTTCAAGCCGGAAAATGCAGCCAAGCTGAAGTCCTGCGGCATCAATATTCTCGATGCGTCGGACGAAACCTTCGCCATCGCCATGAATTACATCGGCAAGAACCCGGACAGCAAGGAAACCGCTGATCTGGAAGCTGGCGGCGATGTCTACAAGGCCATCCGCCCTTCGGTGAAGACGTTCAATTCTTCGGCCTATATCGATGAACTCGCCAATGGCGACAGCTGCATCACCATCGGCTGGTCGGGCGATATTCTTCAGGCAAAGACCCGCGCCGAAGAAGCCAAGAATGGCGTTGAAGTGAACTACGTCATTCCCAAGGAAGGCACCTATATCTGGATGGATTCCTTTGCCATCCCGAAAGATGCCAAGAATGTCGATGCCGCTCACGCCTTCATCAACTTCATGATGAAGCCTGATGTGGCCGCCAAGGCCTCCGACTATGTGCAATATGCCAACGGCAACCTCGCATCGCAGGCGCTGATGGACGAGGCCGTGTCCAAGAACCCCGGCGTTTATCCGGACGCCGAGACGATGAAGAAGCTCTTCACCATTTCGCCTTATGGGCCAAAGGAACAGCGCGTTCTGAACCGCGTCTGGACCCAGATAAAAACCGGCAGCTGACCGGATTGTTATAGGGGGCAGGCGGAAACGCCTGCCCCTTTCTCATTCAGCTTCTTCTTCAATAATGGGACAGTTCATGGCGAAATCTCTTGGTCCGGTAAAACGCAAATTTTCTCCATGGGAAGATCCAGCCGCTGTTCCTTTCATCCGGTTCGAAAACATCACCAAACGCTTCGGCGATTTCGTTGCCGTCGACAATCTGACGCTGGATATTTACGAGCGCGAGTTTTTTTCGCTGCTCGGCCCATCCGGCTGCGGCAAGACGACGTTGATGCGCATGCTGGCCGGTTTCGAAGAGCCGACGGAAGGTCGCATCCTGTTGCAGGGCAAGGATATTTCCGGCGTCCCGCCCTATAAGCGGCCCACCAATATGATGTTCCAATCCTATGCGCTTTTCCCGCATATGTCGGTCGAGAAGAATATCGCCTTCGGTCTGGAGCAGGATGGCTTGCCCAAGGCCGATATTAAGGTTCGCGTCGAGGAAATGTTGCGCATGGTGAAGCTCACCGAGTTTGCCAAACGCAAGCCAAGCCAGCTCTCGGGCGGGCAGCGGCAACGCGTGGCGCTGGCGCGCTCGCTGGCCAAGCGGCCAAAGGTGCTGCTGCTGGATGAGCCCCTTGGCGCGCTGGACAAAAGCTGCGCGAAGAAACGCAGTTCGAACTGATGGACCTCCAGCAAACGCTCGGCACCACCTTCCTCATCGTAACGCATGATCAGGAAGAAGCGATGACGGTGTCGGACCGCATTGCCGTGATGGATAAGGGCATTGTCGCACAGGTGGCAACGCCAGCTGAAATCTACGAAGCACCCAACAGCCGCTACGTGGCGGATTTCATCGGCGACATCAATATTTTCGACGCGATGGTCACGTCCAAGGCAGGCCCCGCCGTGCAACTGGATTGCGATGGTCTGGCTGTGACGGTGGAACAGGAATGCGCCGCCGCAGCCGGCGACAGGGTGGCCTTTGCCGTTCGCCCAGAAAAGGTCCGCATTTCACTGGATGCACCTGCAGTAACATCGCCGAACGTTGCGCATGGCGAGGTCTGGGATATCGGCTATCTCGGCGACTTCTCGGTCTTCATCGTCAAGCTGGACGATGGCCGCGTCATTCGTGCGGCGCAGGCCAATGTCTCACGTCTCGTTGATCGGCCCATCACCTTCGGGGATATGGTCTGGCTCAGCTGGAAAGCCGATTCCGGTCTGGTTCTCACACGCTGAGGGAGGGTTAAATGGCGATTTCGTCTCCGGAAAACCGACAAAGCCCCACTCGCTGGCTGGTGGTTATTCTCCCCTATCTCTGGCTGCTGCTGTTCTTCGCAGCGCCGTTCCTCATCATTCTGAAAATCTCCTTTTCAGACACCGCCATCGCCATGCCGCCTTACACGCCGGTTTTCGAAGGCTTTGCCAAGATCGGCGATTTCTTTTCGCAGTTGGATTTCGAAAACTATCTGTTTCTGACCGAAGACCCGCTTTATATCGAAGCCTATCTGTCGTCACTGCGCATCGCGTTCATCTCGACTTTTCTGCTGCTCCTGATCGGTTATCCCATGGCGCTTGCCATGGCCCGTGCGCCTAGCACCATCCGCCCCACGCTGCTGATGCTGGTCATCCTGCCATTCTGGACATCGTTCCTCATTCGCGTTTACGCGTGGATCGGCATTCTGAAGCCTGAGGGACTGTTGACGTTGCTGTTCCAGACCATCGGATTTTTGGGGCCGGACGAACAGGTCAACATCTTCCGCACCGATACCGCCGTCTTCATCGGCATCGTTTATTCCTACTTGCCCTTTATGGTGCTGCCGCTCTATTCGGCGCTGGAAAAGCTGGATGGTACACTGCTTGAAGCCGCCAACGATCTGGGTTGCCCGCCATGGAAAGCCTTCTGGAAAATTACATTTCCATTGTCGCTACCGGGCGTCATCGCCGGGTCCATGATCTGCTTCATTCCCATCACCGGAGAGTTCGTCATTCCCGATCTGCTGGGCGGCGCAGAAACACTCATGATCGGCAAAACGCTGTGGACGGAGTTCTTCGGCAATCGTGACTGGCCGTTGGCATCCGCCGTTGCCGTACTGTTGTTGTTATTGCTCGTGGTGCCTATCGCCATCTTCCAGAACCAGCAGAAGAAGGTGGCATAGCGATGAAACGCGGCAAGTTCGATACGACCATCCTCACCTTCTGTTTTGCCTTTCTCTACATCCCCATCATCATTCTGGTGATCTATTCCTTCAACGCGTCCAAGCTGGTCACGGTGTGGGGCGGGTTTTCGCTGCAATGGTACAGCTCCATGTGGTCCAATCAGGGTCTGATGGATGCGGCATGGATCACCGCGCGCGTGGCCGTCCTCAGCGCCACCATCGGCACCATTCTCGGCACACTGGCGGCTCTGTCGCTTACGAGGTTCTCCCGCTTTCCGGGCCGCATTCTGTTCTCGGGAATGATTTACGCGCCACTCGTCATGCCGGAAGTGATTACCGGCCTGTCGCTGCTGCTGCTCTTCGTGGCCGTGGGCGTGGACCGCAGTTTCTGGACCGTGGTCATCGCGCACACGACTTTCACCATGTGCTACGTCGCCATCGTCGTACAATCGCGCCTGCTGACCTTCGACCGCAGTCTGGAAGAGGCGGCTCTCGATCTCGGCTGCCCGCCGGTCAAGACGTTTTTCCGCATCACGCTGCCGATCATCATGCCGGCTGTCGTTGCCGGATGGATGCTGGCTTTCTCGCTGTCGTTGGACGATCTGGTCATTGCCAGCTTCACCACCGGGCCGGGTGCCACCACGCTGCCGATCAAGATCTATTCGCAGGTGCGCCTTGGCGTGACGCCTGAGATCAACGCCATCTGCACGATTCTGATTGCACTGGTTACGGTCGGCGTCATCTGCGCTTCGATTGCCTCGAAACGCACAGAGCTTCAGCGGATGCGTGATGAACATGCCGCCGCGACGCCCTGACCTGGATTAGGATTTTTTGCCCCTAAATGGTCTAGTGCTGTTTTAACTGTTTATTAAATGGCACCGTTACAAATGTAACTCAACGTGGGTGCACTCAATGAGAGGGTGACCGGGCCGGTGGCTCAAAGACATGATGTTGTTTTATTCCTACTCTCGTTATAAGCACAAACTTTCAAGGCAGCCTCGGCTGCCTTTTTTCTTGAGCTAAGAAGACAGGGCTCAACTCATGCCAGCGCATCTGTCTCGCGCAGGACCTTTTCCAGCATCAGGCGACCATATTGGGAATTGGCATGGTAGTCGCCTGGCTGCTTGGCAAAGAGGTCGTGCATCGCACCATGCTCGTCATAGGCCTCTGCGGGTGGATGATGGCAGACGATACCCATGGCGTCGAGCCGTTCCGTCGCCCGGTCGCGAAAGCGGTTATAGATGAAGGCGATCTCGCCATCCGCAAAGTTGAGCTTGTTTGCGAGTCTCTGATAGCTTGCGGGAACAGGGCAGCAGGATGCGACGGAAAACCCGACATTCATGTCACGCAGCGTGTGAAAGAACGCCATCGGCTGTTTCAATGTTTCATCGATAATGACGTCGAAAGCGCGTTTCGAGACGAAGTGGCGATCGCGGGACCACATTGCCGCAGTATGGGTCGTCCAGTGCTTCTGGTCGAAACCGAAGCTCGGATACAATCCGAACATGAAGACGAAGCGCCGGGGATCGTCCCGATGAATGACGCTGGGACCTTTCGGATTGATTGTCTCGAATATCGTCTTTGCTGGAGGCTGGGTGAAAGACACCGCATCATTTTCCACCGCGAAGAAAGGCTCCAGAAAATTGTAGCCATGGCCCATCTGGGCAATGCGGATTTCTCCGTGGCGGCTGGAAACAGGGCCCTGCCTGATCGCTTCCGACAGCGCGATGATGTGAGAATCGCCGATGATTTCAAGCATAGCCGAGTTCCTGCGCCTGCATCATTTCCTCGCAAACGGCTTCGTGATCTCCAATCGAAACTGACTTCCTCTCGGTGGCGGGTTGAGTGCGGTGCCCGCCGCGGTGCTCCTTGAAAAAATGGGACATCACATAATCCACGCCTGCGGGTGTGACAGTTCGAAGATTTGGATCGTAGAAGATGCCGCGCATGCTTGGCGCTGCAATGATCTCATAGGATGGGAAGTAATCGACGAAGTCGGCCTCATCCGCAATATGGCCGGCTACGGCGCGCAGCACGGATTTCGAATAGAGCGAGGCGGCAAGGACGTGATGGTCGCTTTTCGTCGCCGTCAAAGGAACGGGTGACACCGTAAACACGAATTTCACGTCGGCATTAAGCTCTCGCATTCGGGTGATGAATGCAACGAGGTCCTCGAAGATTTCGAAATAGTTGAAATTCTTGAAGGCGTATTCGGCCTCATCGAACGGACCGCCCACCGTTCCCGGGCATAGAGGGAAAACGGCCCCGTCTCGTTTGGAAATCCATGCCTCTGTCAGGCCCAGCGTGAAAACGAACACTTCCGTATTTTCAAAAAGCGCTCGAGCGGCGGCCAGATGTGACTGGCGCGACCGTTCCATTTCAGCCACGCTGCCAAATGGTTCGGGTTCGAGAAGGGGGCGGAACGGATCAACGACACCACCGCGCTTTTCCCAGGCCGGTTCATAGGGCGTAAACGTTCCGAATGCCCGGTCGAATGTCTGCAATAGCTGCCGTGCGCTGTAGATGTTGCAATAGCGGGCGGAGTAGACACCATAATTGTATTCTTGAGCCCGCGCTTCAGGGAAAAGCGATGGAGCCGGTTCGAAATCCTTGAATGCGAACCCGTTCTTTTGCAGCGATTTGGCAATGTGCTGCGCAAAGCAGCTACCCGCTGTCGAGATTGCCATGCTTGCGGAAATCTCGAATTTCTTGCGATAGAGGCTGTCGAGTTGCAAAGCGTGTGTTTCGGCCACAGCCTTGCGCCAGATGGCGCGGTCGGGCAGGGCGCTGTAAGGATGAGCACCATTGTAATCGAGAACGGGTTCCGCTTCAGACTTCACAACACCCATCCATTTCCTCCAAGCCGCTTCTGTTTTCACAATGGAAAGGAAGCGCTTTTTGGTTTGAACGACATTGACTTTCCTGCCCGAGAGTATTGACCAGAGCTTTCTTCAGGCTGACGTTCCGCTACCGCCCGTCGTCTGCCCTATGGTCCAGCGAACGGGAGACGAGAACCACAGGAATAAGCCCTGCCATGATGATGATCAAAGCGGGGATAGAGGCATCCTGTACTTTGGAACGGGAAGCGTCCTCGTAGACCAGGGTTGCCAGCGTGTTGAAATTGAAGGGACGCAGCATGATGGTTGCGGGGAGTTCTTTCAATGATTCAATGAAGACCAACAATGCTGCGGTAATCGCTGCCGGGCGAATGTTCGGCAACAGCACGGTGATCAGCGTCTGAAAGCGGCTGCGCCCAAGCGTTCGCGCCGCCATGTCCAGATGCGGCGAAAGCTTCTGGAAACCGGCGTCGATGGTGCCTTCCGCAAGCGTCATGAACCGTACGCTGTGCGCGTAGATGATGGCGAAAGCGGTTCCAGAAAGCAGGAGCCCTGTAGAGTAGTTGAGATGAAACCGCAGAAATCCGTCGAGAGCATTGTCGAAGGCTGAAAGCGGCAAAAGCACGCCGATGGCCAGCACCGTGCCGGGTATGCCGTAACCCAGCGAGCCGATGCGGCTTGCGGAGCGCGCAGTCGATGACGTGCTGACGCGCTGGACATAGGCGAAGATGAAGCCGCAGATGAGCGTTATCAGTGCTGCCGAAAGGGACACTTCCAGACTATGCGCGAGTGCTTTGACGAGCTTGGGATCCGCCAGTGCGCCAAGGCGTTTGATGGCGTAGCCTCCGAGCACGAGAACCGGAATGATGAAGCCGGACAGGATAGGGAGCAAGCAGAAAGCCGTCGCTACCCATCCGCGACCAGCGGGTAGCGGCTTCAGTCCGAAGCGCTGGCTCATGGCGGTGGATTTGGCGGCGGCAAAACGTTGACGGCTGCGCGCCTTGCGCTCGATGATGATGAGAGCCGCCACGATGATGACCAGCACCGATGCAATCTGTGTCGCTCCGGCAAGATTACCGCGATTGAGCCAGGTTTCGTAGATGGCGAACGTCAGAGTGCGAACGCCGAGATATTCGACCGCACCGATATCGTTCAATGTTTCCATCATGACCAAAGCGAGCCCGATGATGATTGCGGGTCTTGCCATGGGTAATTGCACGGACAGGAATATCCGCACCGGGCCAGCGCCCAGCGTCCTTGCCGCGTCCGTGGCAAAGCGCCCCTGAAGACCGAATGCCGCTCTGACGGACAAATAGACATAGGGATAAAGAACCGAACTCAAGACCAGCACGGCACCACCAAGCGTGCGGATATCGGGAAACCAGTAATCCCGAACCGTGTGGTAGCCAAACAGGGTACGAACAGCTGTTTGCACCGGCCCGGTGAAATCCAGAAACTCGCCAAAGGCATAGGCCGCCAAATAAGATGGAATGGCGAGAGGTAACACCAGCGCAAAAGACAGGACGCGTCGCAGCGGAAACTCAAACGTGCTGACGAGCCATGCCGTGAGAATGCCGAAACATGCGGTCACCATCCCGGTCATGACGAGAAGCATCAACGTTTGCGCGCCTGCACGTGGCAGCACATTAACCAGCAGGTGCCGCCAGCCATCCGTTCCGCCCGTGGCTGCGATGCAGAGGATGGCAATCAGCGGCATGGCGACCGCTAATGCGAGCAGGATGGTCCAAAGCGACAGTCCCGAAGGTCTAAGTCTTGGGATCACCCAACCGGCAGACGAATGTGGGGACAGCGACAATGCTCTTATCCTTCCGACATCGGTGGACCCGATGCCTAGACGTAAAATATCCGAGAGCGGTTGACGCTCTCGGATATTGCTAATCCCGGAAGTGCTTAGTTCGCAAGCACGCGCTGCGAGGGAAAGCTGATTTCCACCAGCGTTCCTTCGTTGGGAGCCGATGTTATGGAGAAATTGGCGCGGTTGGCATCGACCATCGCCTTGGTCAAAGGCAGGCCCAGGCCGGTGCCGTCACCACGGACCCGGTTGCTGGAGGAGGAGACCTGCCGGAAAGGCTTCATGGCCTGTTCCAGCTCCGAGCGGTTCATGCCGATGCCGGTATCACGAATGCGCAGCACGACACTGCCATTGGCCTCATAGGCCGTGGACACCACGATCTGTCCGCCCGATGGGGTGAACTTGATGGCGTTCGACAGAATATTGAGCATGATCTGCTTGATCGAACGCAAATCGGCAACGATCTGCGGCACGGATTGGGACAGCGCTGTGCGGACGATGACGCGCTGATTATTCGCCTGCGGCTGCACGATCGAAACGGCTTCCGCGATCGTATCGTTCAAGGCAACCGCCTTGAAGTCCACATCCATCTGCCCTGCTTCGATCTTCGAGATATCCAAGAGATCATTGACGATATCCAGAACGTGGCGACCGGAGCGGACGATGTCGTTGGAATATTCGATGTAACGCGAGTGTCCGATCGGTCCGAAACGTTCCGTCGCCATGATGTCGCCAAAGCCGATGATGGCATTGAGCGGCGTGCGAATTTCATGGCTGACGCGTGCCAGGAAATCCGTTTTGTGTGCATTTGCGGTTTCGGCGGCGCGCTTGGCGTTGCGCAAATCCTCTTCGGTGCGCTTCCACTGGGTGATGTCGCGGATGACGGCGCAATATCCATTCGAGGACTTCAGCTTGCCGATTGTCATGAACAGCGGCAGGAAACCGCCGGATGCTTCACGACCGATGACTTCGCGGCCATCGTTCAGAACGCTGGCGACGCCGTTATTGGCAAGCCCGGAGAGATAATCCAGCACCGCTCGTTGGCTTTCATGGGCAAACAGCGTGACAAAGGGTTTTGAAGATATTTCGTCATTGTCATAATTGAAAAGCGCGCTGGCGGATCGGTTCAATGAGCGAATGGTACCGTCTTCGCCCAGCAGAACGACACCATCCGTCGCCGTTTCGAGAATGGAATGCAGTTCCTCGACCTGACCTTTAAGGCCGGTCAGTTCCCTGTCCGTTTCAGTCTCGACCGCGTCGACATGCATATTTTCATTGGCGGCCAGATGGCTTGTGCTTTTTTCCTCGGTCGGGATAAGCGACAGCATCAGTACGCTTGTCTCGTCCCAACGAACCGATTGCAGCCTTGCCTTGACGGGGATGAGGTCGTTGTCGGCGCTGACGGCAACCATGCCGCCGGACCGCTCTGAAACTGAGTCGAGCTCGTCACGTTGCAGCAGTGCGTCGAGGCCGCCCACTTCGACCAGTTCGTCCACCGTTGCGTAACCCGTCAATCGGAGGAATTCCGGGTTGGCATGGATCAGCCTATCTCCACTGTGGATCAGAAGTGCAATCGGCATCTGGTCCACGGTTTCTGCGTTCAAGGCAGCGTGTGGACGAAGAGGTGCATCGGGACCTGCTTCGACGGAGTTCTCCGCATCAGCGATACGAACCGGATTTTGCGGAGCCACGAAGCTAACCGCCGTATCGCCGCGCGTATAATCGGCGAAGTCATCGTCATCCTGCGTTGTCGAAACAGCGGGTTCAGCTTCCAGTGAAACAGCGTCTTCAGACGGTGATACATCTTCTTCGGTGGGCACATCATTCAGCGGCGGGGCGATATCACCCGCCTCAAGCGTATCCGCTACATGCTCTTCATCCGTGATGACTGGCTTTAAGGTGCGTGCAATCTCATCGAAAGCGGCTTGCTCGGTGGCGCTCAGCTGGTCCCTGTTTTTGCTGCGACGCTCTTCGAGCTGCACAACCTTATCGGAGTGACGCCTGCTTGGCGTCTCCGTGATTTTGAGAGCGGGCACTTCGCTCTCGGGTGGGACATAGGTGCGGGTATCGTCTTCTGGACGATCACCGTCAGCGACATTTTCGTTCACAGCTTCCGGGATGGAGGATGACGAAATCTCTGTCTCTTCGTCTGGATCCGGTAGCGAAAACAGCGTGTCCTCATCGACATGTGTTTCTTCTGCCGTCTCGGATTGTGACGGTGCAGAAGGTTGCGCTTCGCCGGTCAGCGATAGGCCGACAGCGTTTGGATCTTCCACCGCATCGGCAATGCGCACAATACCGAAGCCACGGAAACCATCGAATTCACGGGCACGTGTGTATGTCGGCAAGGCTGCAAGATCGATCGGAACGGTAAGCGACGTACCTTCCACCGGCCAATGAATGGTCTTGCCGGACCACGTATCGCGCTTGTTCAGAAGTTCGGTGATCTTGCCATCCGGGTCCAGGCTGAACAGGGCCGCAAGGTCGGTAAAGCTCATGCCTTCAACATTGGCAGCTTTTGGCCCTACCGCTTCGGCAAATTCATGAGAAATGGAGCTGAAGCGGCCAGCAGCATCGATTTTCCAGACGAAACGAGAAGCACGTCGATGCGGATCGAAAACAAAGGGCTTGTCTTCTCCGGCAGGTATGGTCGCCTGCTCAACCTGCTCAACCTGCTCAACCTGCTCAACCTGCTCAACCTGCTCAACCTGCTCAACCTGCTCAACCTCAATGGCTGAATGCTGTTCGATCAATGGAAGCTCAGGTTCTATCTCGGCTTGCTGCGGCTGTGGCTCATCAAGGAAGATCTCGTCCTGATCATCCGCTGGAACCGGCTCGTTGTCCTCTTCAGGCTGAACGTCCGCCGTGGTGGTGGTTTCAGCAACGATGTCGGTATCTTCGTTCGCGTCCTGCGGCTCTGGAATCTCTTCTATATCAGCAATCGCCTCCAGCACGGGGGCGAACTCTTGACGTTCCGTTTCTACATGATCGTCTTCTTCGACCACAACGGGCTGGCTAACCTCTGCCTTCGCTTGGGTAAACTCGGCGGATGGATCGAGAGTGCCGATGACGGTTTCGACGACAAAAAGCAGGTTCAGTTCCGGATCTTGCGATAGTTGTCCGGCTGCGGCGGGAAGATAGCCTTTGCCAGCAGGCACAGGTCTTTTCACCAGCTTGCCCGGCTGGCCGGATGCCATCGAAATCAATGTGCGGGTCGTGACCGGAGTTATGCCGAGACCAGCGAAACCCTGGGACGCCACCAAAATCTTGCTGTCGGCATCCAGCACCGCCATGTGAATGTCGGGATCGTCGAACCCCTCGATCATCCGGCGTGCGCGCTCTTGCAGCGAGGGGGTTCTCTGGTCGATGGGTGCGGTAAACAAAATGGCTGGCTGGCCCGGCTCGGCTTCGATGATTTCGGCGGTTGCGACAACCGAAACGCTTTTGAAGCCTGAGTGAATGCGGATCGTAAACTGCGCGCTGTCGCCTGTCGTCTTCAGCCGAGCGACGGTTGCTGAAAGCTGGCGGAAGGTCACATCCTGCTGTTTCGGCCCGCGCTCCAGAAAATCATAGATCATCGGGGTGCCGAACAAAGCCGCACCGCGACCATTTGCCCAGAGTGCGCTTTGAAGGTCCATCGAGAACAGCGCCATGGCTTCGCCGCGACCGAAATGATCTCGAACACGCTCATGTACTGCAATGTCTATAAACGGATATTGAACGGCGGGCATGTGGGGACCTATTCTGGGCACGACCTGACCTCAAACAACCGCAAGACCTCATCATGAGGTACCATACAGCCTGCATCGGCTCGATGTTAACAGAATCTTAAATAACTTCACAGGGCGGATTGGTCCATCATCTGCGGCGGGAATTGCCAATTACAGTTAATTTACCAAACGCCTGGACAAGATATGCACATCACCCGAAATGTGGGTTGGCCAGCCATTTTTTGCAATCGACAATGTCTCGGTATTCACCTCAATCCAAAGACTTTTTGCCAGCCGCTGGCCGACCGTGAAAACCCGCTTGCTTTCCAAAGCTTTTTTCGCAAAAATTGCCGAAGGACTTGCAAAACGGAAAAACTCCCCGTATGTGAGCCCCCGTGACGCCGACGCGGCGTTTGATGTGCGGTTGTAGCTCAGTTGGTTAGAGCGCAGGTTTGTGGATCCTGAGGTCGCTGGTTCGATTCCAGCCAACCGTACCATTTCTCCACTTCATCTATAGTCTTATCCTCGCCTTATCCCTGTTGCGATTGATATCGTTGGGCGTCTGATATCTCCCGCATTTTTGCCCTGCAAAAACTGGTTGGCTAAAATGATGGGCGCTGATATGCTGGGCGCAACGTAACTTATGGACGCCAGCAGCATTGCTTTCAGCTTTCGCGCGGCGGAATGGATAAAACAGTGACAGACCCCGGCAACGGCACAACGCCGTCGGAATCAGGGGCGTCGGCGGTGGAAAAAGGGGATGCGAAGCGTTCCCGTCGTGGCAAAAGCAGGCGTAACGGGAAGCCCCGAAACGTTGCTGCTCCGTCACAGCTACGCAATGCCGATTCCCCACCGGATTCCTCATCCAATGGCCATGTCGAGCCAGATGCGGAGCCGCGAAAGCGCAAGCGCCGCAGGCGTTCGCGCGGGCAGGGCGGTGGACAGGCGACACCTGCTGTCACTGCAAAGGTCGAACAGGGACCGCAGACCCCTTCATCTCAAGGTAAGCGTAGTTCCCGTGGCGGGAAGCGCAATCACCGTGGCCCGCAAGGCAGACCGCTTGTACCGACGCATGCGCCCAAGCCGGCCGCACGGCAAAACGGCGTGGCCTCGCCCACTCATACGGTTTTGTCGGAAGATCAGCGCGGTCATGTTCATTCCCGTCCGCAGGGCTCTCATCGGGACGGCGGGTTTGATGGCAGCGCGGACATGTATGCCGCGCTCGATCTCGGCACCAACAATTGCCGCCTGCTGATTGCGCAGCCGACACGACCCGGACAGTTCCGCGTCGTGGATGCTTTTTCGCGCATCGTGCGGCTTGGGGAAGGGCTGGTATCCACCGGTCGCCTGTCCGATGATGCCATGGACCGTGCCGTCGAGGCCTTGCGTGTCTGCGCATCGAAACTGTCAGGACGTTCCATTCGTCGCATGCGGTTGATTGCAACCGAAGCCTGCCGCGCGGCAGTCAATGGCGAAGAATTTCTGGAGCGCGTCACCCGAGAAACAGGCCTTCAACTGGAAATCATCAGCCGTGAGACGGAAGCCCGTTTGGCTGTGTCCGGCTGTGCATCGCTTGTCGGTCGCGAAGCGCGTTCCGTCGTGCTGTTTGATATTGGCGGTGGCTCTTCGGAGATCGCTGTCATTCATGTCGGAGAAAATCGCTCCAACCGGCTTGCCAACCATATCACGCATTGGACGTCACTGCCGGTCGGTGTCGTGACCCTGTCAGAGCGGCACGGCGGACGAGACGTAACACCCGAAGTCTTTGCGGCTATGGTTGGCGAGGTCGAGGGACTGCTGGATGGCTTCCATTGCCCACCTCTCGGTGAGGTCGCGCACGAGGATTTCCACCTGATCGGAACCTCGGGAACCGTCACCACGCTTGCAGGTGTGCATCTCGATCTGCCACGGTATGATCGCCGCAAGGTCGATGGCCTGTGGTTATCGGATGATGAAGTGACGGCCATGCAGGACAAGTTGCTGGCCTGGGATTTCGCCGGCCGTGCCGCCAACGCCTGCATCGGCCCGGATCGTGCGGATCTGGTATTGGCTGGCTGCGCCATTCTCGAGGCCATTCGCAAGCGCTGGCCTTCAAGGCGCATGCGGGTTGCCGACAGGGGGCTTCGCGAGGGGCTTTTGACGGATATGATGGCAGATGATGGCGCATGGCGTCGCACACGAATTCGCCGCGCACAGATGCAAGGCAAACCGGAACGGAAAGTTTGATATGACCAAGGCGCCCATTAGTACCAATCGTACCGGACGCAAGATCGGCCAGAAGGTGAAGAAGGCGAAGTTGAAGCCGTCTTCGCGCCGCTGGATCGAGCGTCACATCAACGACCCCTATGTGCAGCGCGCAAAGCTCGAGGGCTACCGTGCCCGCGCGGCGTTCAAGCTGCTGGAAATCAACGATAAGCACCAGATTTTGAAGGATGCGCGCCGCATCATTGATTTGGGTGCCGCACCAGGAAGCTGGTCGCAGATTGCCGCCAAGGTTACGGATTCGACCGAAGACGATATCCGCGTCGCCGCCATCGACTTCCTCGAGCTTGACCCGATTCCCGGCGTCAAGATCCTGCATCTCGACTTCCTCGATCCGAGTGCACCTGACCTTCTGATCGAATCTGTCGGTGGCACACCGGATCTGGTTTTGTCGGATATGGCAGCACCGACGACCGGTCACCAGAAGACCGACCATATTCGCACCATGCATCTTTGCGAAGTGGCGGCGGATTTTGCCGTGCAGGTGCTGGCTGAAGGCGGTCACTTCCTGGCCAAGACCTTCCAGGGCGGCACGGAAAAAACACTGCTGGATATGCTGAAACAGAACTTCAAGCAGGTCATCCACATCAAGCCAGCGTCGTCACGCTCAGAGTCGGTGGAAATGTTCCTGCTGGCCAAGCACTTCAAAGGCCGCAAGCCTGTTGAACCGGTTGCTCAAGACGACGAATAGAGTGAGTGAAGTAGAATAGAACTTTGTGCGGAATGCTGCGCAACGGTTCTATTCCGCCGGTTGCGAAGCTTTTCCACGGTGGCCGGAAACCGCTGCTCCAGCACTTCGGTCCATGGCAATCAGCGGCAGAATGGCGATAAGCGAAATCACTGCCACGACCGTAAAGGCCGTGTGGAAATCGGACAGCTGCAAATGCGCCCCGGACATGTAGCTGCTGACTTCGAGGATGGTGGCGGCAAAAGCCACACCCAGCGCCAGGCTGATCTGTTGTAGCACTGACGCCATCGACGTCGCCTGGCTGGCTTGCGAGTCTTCAATGTCAGAATAACCGAGCGCATTGGTGCCGGTGAAAAAGAACGACCGGGCAAAGCCTGCCGTCACCAGGAATATCATGATCAGCGGATAAGGCGTATTTGGCGTGAAGAACGCGTTGGCCGCCGTGGTGCACGCACCGACGATGCCAGCGCCGATCAATATGCTTCTAAAACCGGTCGCCGCAAAAACCCGCCGCGCCATGAACTTGGTGGTGATCGCGCCGATCGCGCCGGCAAAGGTGATCATGCCGGATTGGAACGGGTTCAACCCAAAGCCGATTTGCAACATCAACGGCATGAGGAAGGGAATGGCACCCGTTGAAACACGGAAGATCGTGCCGCTGATCGATGCTGCCCTGAAGGTCGCATTGCGGAAAATCTTGAAGTCGAGGATCGGTGCCGGGTGGCGTTTTGCATGGTGCCAGTACCAGAAGCCGCAGATGAAGCCGACGATGGTTGCTGCGATGCCGACAATGGGTGGCAGAGCGGGAAGGCTGACCACCGAAACGCCAAAAACAACGCCCGATGCGGCGATGCCTGACAGGATGAAGCCTTTCGTATCCATCGGCGGCGGATTGGTGGTCTCGATCTCCGGCAGAAAGATCGTCGCCAGCCATATGCCGATAACGCCGATCGGCACATTGATGAGGAAGATCCAGTGCCATGAGAAATAGGTGGTGATGAAGCCACCGATGGGAGGGCCGGTCAGCGGTCCCACTAGGCCCGGAATCGTCAAGAGCGCCATGGCGGAGACGAGCTCGGTGCGCTTGGTGGTGCGCAGCAGAACAAGTCTGCCCACTGGTGTCATCATCGCGCCGCCCATGCCTTGCAGGAAGCGGGAGATGACGAATTCGACCACGGACGACGACACCGCGCAGCAGATAGAGCCGATAACGAAAATGGCGATGGCAATGCGGAAAATTTTCTTTGCGCCGAACTTATCCGCCATCCAGCCACTGATGGGAATGAAGATCGCTAGCGCCACCATGTAGGAGGTCAGTGCCAGCTTCAGGGTGATCGGCCCGACATTCAGGTCAGCGGCAATTGCCGGCAGGGATGTTGCGATGACGGTCGAATCCATCTGCTCCATGAAAAGGGCGACGGCGAGTATCAGCGGAATGATGCGGTTCATGGGGTGATTGCGGCAGGCCGCATCCTGAGAAAGTCGTTAAATCCTACCTACGCCCCTGCGCGCGGTTTGCCAACTAAACATTCTGCAACATTACGCTTTCCATCACGTCTGTGTGAAATTGGTTTTTCTACACATTCTCGGCACTTTACCGATGATACTGCGTTGGGGTGTAGGACAATAATGCTGGAGGATTTCATGAGCAGTTTTTTAAAGATGAATAGGCGCAGTTTGTTTGCCGCTGCGGGTATGGGGGCCATTGCCGCGCCCTTCGTGCTGCGCGGCACCGCGTTCGCACAGTCAACCCAGCCACAAACATCCATGAAGGTCGATCACGCCATGCCACCAGAAACAAACCGCTTCAAACTTGGAAAATTCGAGGTTCTGGTCGTCAAGGACGGCGCACGACCATCCGGCAAGCCGAATGAAACGTTCGGCCTGAACCAGAGCGCCGAGACGGTCGGTGAATTGCTGGACAAGAATTTCCTGCCCAAAGACCAGTTCGTCAACAGCTTCTCGCCCGTGCTGATCAACACCGGGTCCGATCTCGTCCTGTTCGATACGGGCTTCGGCGAAAGCGGGCGCGAAGCCGGCAACGGTCGTCTGCTCGAAGGCCTCGCCGCCGCTGGCTACAAGCCGGAAGACGTGACCGTGGTCGTGCTCACACATATGCACGGCGACCACATCGGCGGCTTGATGGAAAAGGGCACTCCGGCATTTTCCAAGGCACGCTATGTCATGGGCCAGGTCGAGTATGATTTCTGGACTGATGCCAAGCGCGTTGGCACACCGGCTGAAGGCGGCCAGAAAGGCGTGCTTGCAAATGTGAAGCCGCTTGCCGAAAAGGCCACCTTCATTGGAGACGGCGCAACCGTCGTATCAGGCATTACCAGCGCTGCCGCATTCGGCCATTCTCCCGGCCATATGACATTCCATGTCGAATCGGAAGGAAAGCAGCTGGTTCTGACGGCCGATACCGCCAACCACTTCGTGCTGTCGCTTCAGCGCCCGGACTGGGAAGTGAAGTTCGACATGGACAAGGCTGCAGCCGCCGCCAGCCGCAAGAAGGTGTTCGACATGATCGCCACCGACCGCGTGGCCTTTCTCGGCTACCACATGCCGTTCCCGGCAGTTGGTTATGCCGAAAAGCAAAGTGAGGGTTATCGTTTCGTGCCGAAGTCGTACCAGTTCGACATCTGACACTGCTGCGTAGCTGCAACAACAAGACCCGGAACGTGTTTCCGGGTTTTTTCTATTCCCTTCCTGTCATGAACGTGTTACCAGCCCTCGCCAACTTCCAAGCAATCCTTTGCAGGGCCGCCGGTGGACTTTTCCTTCCGGGACGGCTTGCATTTTCAATACAGGAATTTGGCCATGGCACGTATTATACAAACTCCCACCGGTCTCGACGCTCTGACATTCGATGATGTGCTGCTTCAGCCCGGGCACTCCGAAGTCATGCCGGGCCAGACCAATATTGCGACACGCATTGCCCGCGACATCGAACTGAACCTGCCGATCCTGTCGTCTGCCATGGATACCGTGACCGAAGGTCGTCTCGCCATTGCCATGGCGCAGGCAGGTGGCATCGGCGTCATCCACCGCAATCTCTCCCCTGTGGAACAGGCCGAAGAGGTCCGTCAGGTCAAGAAGTTCGAGAGCGGCATGGTCGTCAACCCTGTGACCATTGGCCCGGATGCGACGCTTGCCGAAGCACAGGCGCTGATGAAGACCTACAGCATTTCCGGCATTCCGGTTGTCGAAAACGGCGGTTCCGGCGGTCATAAGTCTGGACGACTGGTGGGCATTCTCACCAACCGCGACGTGCGCTTCGCGTCTGACCCTGCCCAGAAAATCTATGAACTGATGACCCGCGAAAATCTTGTGACGGTCAAGGAAAGCAGCGTCGATCAGCAGGAAGCCCGCCGCCTTCTACATAAGCACCGCATCGAAAAACTGGTGGTTGTCGATGCTAGCGGAAATTGCGTCGGCCTTATCACCGTCAAGGACATCGAAAAGTCGCAGCTCAACCCCAACGCCACGAAGGATGCGCAGGGCCGTCTTCGTGCCGCTGCTGCCATCAGCGTCGGTGCAGATGCCATCGAACGTGCAGAGCGTCTGATCGCTGCCGGTGTCGATCTTCTGGTGGTGGACACCGCTCACGGTCACTCGCAGCGTGTTCTTGATGCCGTCACGCAGGTCAAGAAGATGTCGAACTCGGTTCGCATCATCGCTGGCAACGTCGCAACGGCTGATGGCACCAAGGCATTGATCGATGCCGGTGCGGACGCCGTGAAGGTCGGTATCGGCCCAGGTTCGATCTGCACCACGCGCATTGTGGCCGGCGTTGGCGTTCCGCAGCTTGCGGCCATCATGTCTGCCGTCGAGGCTGCCCGCGACGCCGATATTCCGGTCATCGCAGACGGTGGCATCAAGTTCTCCGGCGACTTCGCAAAGGCCATCGCTGCCGGTGCATCCGCCGTCATGATCGGCTCGCTGCTGGCTGGCACGGATGAAAGCCCGGGCGAAGTGTTCCTCTATCAGGGCCGTTCGTTCAAGGCCTATCGCGGCATGGGTTCGGTCGGTGCCATGGCACGCGGCTCGGCGGACCGCTACTTCCAGGCGGAAGTGCGCGACACGCTGAAGCTGGTTCCTGAAGGCATCGAAGGTCAGGTGCCTTACAAGGGCCCGGTGTCCGGCGTTCTCCACCAGCTCGCTGGCGGTCTGAAGGCTGCCATGGGTTATGTCGGTGGCGGCACGATCCCGGAATTCCAGGAGCGCGCCACCTTCGTTCGCATTTCTGGTGCGGGCCTGCGCGAAAGCCATGCCCATGACGTGACGATCACCCGCGAAAGCCCGAACTATCCCGGCGCGGTTTGATCTTTAAACCGCGCGATAATATGATGATGAAGACGCGCTCCCCGAACCGAACCGTTCGGGGAGCGTCTTGCTAAAAAGGATGCAAATAGATGTCACCGACGACCGCAATGTTCTGGCCCATGATCGCCCATGCCTTTCTGGTCTTTGGTCTCTATGTCCTGCTTTTCATTCGTCGGAAAAAGTTTACCTTCACGAATAAGGATGCGTTCAAACGCTTCCGCGATGAGGGCGAAGAGGCGCAGCAAAGCCTGCTGGTCAACAAGAACATCGCCAACCAGTTCGAAATGCCCATGCTGTTCCACGCAGTGTGTCTGCTTCTTTACATCACCGATGCGGACAACATCGCCACCATTATCCTCGCCTGGATATTCGTGGTTGGCCGTTATGCGCATTCCTATGTGCATGTGACCAGCAACAGGCTGCGTTACCGCGCCCCTGCCTTCGCCGTCAGTTTTGGAGCACTTGTGCTGATGTGGGGCTGGATGGTCGTCTGGCTGGCGTTCGAGTAATCGCGAAAAGTTGTTTCGTCGATCTCCGGTCGTCGCACCAATTGTGATGCTTTTCGGTTATGTATGATTTTCCAGCTATGTGTGATGGGAGCATACGATGACTGAAGGCCCGAAGATTTCGCAGGCGATGATCGATGCCTATGATGAATATACGCATTTAAGCCTCGACCGCCGCAAGTTCATGGAAAAGCTGACGTTGCTGGCAGGCTCCGGTGCTGCGGCTGCGGCCATTGCTCCTCTGCTGGCGGCCAGTGGCGCGCAAGCTGCCATCGTTCCTGAAACGGACGATCGTCTCGTCGCCGAGGATGTCACCTATCCCGGTGCAAACGGCGAGATGAGGGGCTATCTTGTCACACCCAAGGATGTGGCCAAACCATTGGGCTCCGTCATCGTCATTCACGAGAATCGCGGTCTCAACGCGCATATCCGTGATGTTGCCCGCCGTATGGCACTGGAAGGCTTCGTTGCCCTTGCTCCCGATTTTCTATCACCACAGGGCGGCACGCCATCTGACGAAGACAAGGCCCGCGAGATGTTCAGCGGTCTGGACATGAACGCCACTGTTGCCAATGCGGAAGCCACCCGTCTCTGGCTGACGAAGCGCGATGGCTCCAACGGCAAAGTGGGCGCTGTTGGCTTTTGCTGGGGCGGCGGCCTCGTCAACCGTTTCGCCACCAAGTCGCAAGGGTTAAATGCCGGTGTTGCCTATTACGGCGCGCAGCCGCCAGCTGAGGATGTTCCTGCCATCAAAGCACCGCTGATGCTTCACTATGGCGGTCTGGATGAGCGTATCAATGCTGGCATCGATGCTTACCGCAAAGCGTTGGAATCCAATGGCAAGACGTTTGAAATCTTCGTCTATGACGGCGTTAATCACGCGTTCAACAATGACACGTCGAGTGCGCGTTATGACAAGGCTGCGGCGGATCTTGCGTGGAGCCGAACAGTCGAGTTCTTCCGGAAGAATTTGGGGTGAACTTCCATCAGCCTTTGATGCTTTGGGCATGTAGGATGGATGGTTATTATCGCGCGGAGGGTGTGGCTACCCCCCTCTGTCCTGCCGACATCTCCCCCTCAAGGGGGGAGATCGGCAGCGCATGCTCCACCCATCCGAGCCTTAATGCGAGGGTTCAACGAGTCGATCTCCCCACCTGTGGGGGAGATGTCCGGCAGGACAGAGGGGGGGTAGCCACACCCTCCGCTTTCAGCTAAAATTGCCTACCATCCCGGTGCCAACTGCCCCGTGCGCACGCGCGCCAGTTTCGGAAACGCCTTGATATCATCGTCCAATTCATCTGGCGGGGATGCCAGAGAGATGTTGTCGAGGCAGGCGGTGATGTGATCGGTG
Organism: Agrobacterium sp. DSM 25558; assembly: GCF_900100825.1. NCBI lineage: Bacteria > Pseudomonadati > Pseudomonadota > Alphaproteobacteria > Hyphomicrobiales > Rhizobiaceae > Agrobacterium > Agrobacterium sp. DSM 25558. Next base: position 178,318 of record NZ_FMUD01000002.1, read on the forward strand.
ATGGCGTTGATGAGAGATGGCGACAGGCCGGGGCGCTTCATCAGACCGATCTGTACCGGCGGAAGAGGCGGGAAGCCGTCTGCTGCTGTCAGCACCTTCATGCCAGTTCTGAGCGTCGATTCCGGCAGAACCGAAACGGCCATGCCGGCGAGAACGGCGGCGGCGATGACGGTTGACGACCAGCTTGTGAACAGAACCTGATAATCGCGGCCATCGGCATCGAGCGCCGAAGCGGCGAGTTGTCGCCATTGGCAATCCCGGCGTCCAACGGCCAGCGGTACGGGCACGTCATCGCGCAGCGGATGGTTGGCGGACGCTACCCAGCACAGCGGCTCGGTGCGCACGATATCTGACGCGCGGGCACGGGGATTGTGAGTGACGAGCGCGATATCCAGCTCTCCGCGCGCCATCTTTTCGGCAAGGCTGACCGAGGGTTCGCAGACGATGTAAAGCTCGACATTCGGATGCGTCTTGGCAAAACGACCGATGATCTCGGGCATGTAACGGTCCGCGTAGTCATCCGGCGTGCCGATGCGCAACGTGCCTTCCAGACGGTTGTCATCGAAGGCGGCGACAGCCTCGTTGTTGAGACGGATGATGCGTCGCGCATAATGCATCAGCTTTTCGCCCTCAGCCGTCAGCCTGTTGCCACGCCCGTCCTTGGCAAAAAGCTGCTTTCCCAGTCGCTCTTCCAGCCGCCGCATCTGCATGGAAACAGCCGATTGCGTTTTGAAGACGCGGTCTGCTGCCTTCGTGAAACTTCCGGCATCAACAATGGCGATGAAGGTGTGCAACTGGTCTATGTCGAGAGGTGCGGACATGAGCGGCCATCCATAAGAATGATTGATGGCTCACATTAGAAACATTCGTTGGACTGATCAATGGTCTTGCGACATTTTGACGCCAGAAGCAGCAAATAACCAATTGGTCATCCGAAGGTGACCAGACCAGCGGCCTTCACGCATGGGTGTGAAGGCAGTGCCTCATCGTGCCTAAATGAAGGGATTGTGTCATGCGCACGGCAGAACGGAAAATGGAACTGGGTTTGATCGCACCACGCGCCGCGTCTTTCGAGCAGGCGGCAGCAGGCGTGGGCAAAGGTTTCGTGACGTTTCTGCGCCGCATTGCCAACCGCATCGCCGCCAATCGCCTCGTGGAGATGGACGACCATCAGCTCGCCGATATCGGTCTGACCCGCAGTGATCTGAGGAGTGCGCTCGACACGGGGATCATGGAAGACCCCACGACCCGGCTTGCGCGCATTGCCAGAATGGCTGCGGCGAAAGCGTTGTAATTCAACGCAAGCCTTCAATCAGTTTCCCCGCAGGGTGATTTGCCAATAAGCCCTGCCTTTGCCCGGTGTCTGCCCTCGAGCTGCACCGGGCTTTTTTGTATCCGGCCCTCAGTATTGGTATTCGTCGAAAACCGGCAGAACCGACTGGCCCCAACGGCCATTGTAAAGTGCCAGCAAATCCTCGGCCAACGTCGCCTTCTTCGCCAGAACCTCATCCAAGGTCGTCAGGAAGACGCTTTCATCCTGCCCGTCATCGTTCAGGCGTTTGCGATTGCGCAGCCCTTCACGGGAAATAGAGACGGTCTCGCGGGCGATGTCGAGCAGATCATGGCCTGCGACCTTGGCCTTGAGACCCAGGGCGGGAACAGTGTCGCGCATGGCGATGACGTCCTCGACGGTCCAGTCCTTGGTCAATTCATCAGCAGCGGACAATGCGCTGTCGTCATAGAGAAGACCCACCCAGAAAGCGGGCAGCGCGCAGATACGGCGCCACGGACCGCCGTCCGCGCCGCGCATTTCCAGAAAGCGCTTCATGCGAACATCGGGGAACAGCGTGGACAAGTGGTTCGTCCAGTCGCCCAGATTGGGCTCCCATTCGGCGATCTGGCCCTTCAGCGCACCGTTCATGAATTGGCGGAAGGTGATGTCGGTGCAGTCGCGATATTTATCGTCACGAACGATGAAATACATCGGCGCATCCAGCGCCCACTCCACGTAATCCTTGAACCCGAAATCAGCTTCGAAGGTGAACGGCAACACGCCGGAGCGGCGGTTGTCGGTATCGCGCCAGATATCGCCGCGCCAGGACAGCAGCCCGTTCGGCTTGCCCTCGGTAAAGGGCGAAGACGCAAACAGCGCCGTTGCCAGCGATTGCAGCTTCATCGAGACGCGCATCTTGCGGCGCATGTCGTCTTCCGAGGAAAAGTCGAGATTAACCTGGATCGTGCAGGTACGGTACATCATGTCCAGCCCCTGTGTGCCGACCTTTGGCATGTAGCGGGTCATGATCGCATAGCGCGACTTCGGCATCTGCGGTGTTTCTTCGTACGTCCACAGCGGGCTGCCGCCTATGCCAAGGAAGCGAATGCCCATGGGCTCGGCCACCTCGCGCACAGTCGCCAGATGCCGGTTGGATTCCTTGCAGGTCTCATGCAGGTTTTCCAGCGGCGCACCGGAAAGTTCGAACTGTCCGCCGGGCTCGATGGAGATGGCGCCCATGCCGCTCTGTTCGCTGAGGCCGATGATGTTGCCCTCATCGATGATCGGTTCCCAACCGAGTTTCTCCTGCATGCCTTTCAGCAGAGCAGAAATGCTGGCATCGCCAAAATAAGGGACTGGCGTGTTGTCTTCGCGAAAGAAGGCGAACTTCTCGTGCTCGGTGCCAATGCGGAATTTCTCAACGGGTTTGCAGCCGCCCGCCAGATAGTCGGTCAAATCCTGTACGGAGGAAATGGGTGTCTGGTCGGTCGTGTCGCGGGCCATGGAGTTACCTTATGGTCGATGTTTGGCTTTTAGGCTTGTTGAATTCGCTGATAGGGTGCGGCACTGGCTTACGCAAATGAATTTCTTTCAAGCATGGCCAAAGGCAATTGTTTTGCTCCATCGCCGTGCCTTGTAGGCCTCTATTTCCAATCGCCTACGGTTGCCTGGATCACAGCAAGCGCTGCAACGGCCGCAGTATCGGCGCGCAGAATACGGGGTCCAAGTGGAATGGGTGTGACAGAAGGGTGGTCGCGCAGCAACTGGCGCTCTTCTTCCGAAAAGCCACCCTCAGGGCCAACCAGCAGAGCGAGTTGCTTCTCCTCGATGCGGCTCAGAACCGGCAATGGGTTCTGCCCCTCATCGCCTTCATCACAATAGATGATGCGACGGGATGCGCCCCAGCTTTCCAGCAGGTCTTTCAGCTTTATCGGCTCCAGAACCTGCGGCACGGCCAGAATGCCGCATTGTTCTGCCGCTTCAATGACGTTGGCACGTAGTTTGTCGAGATTGGTGATCTTGCCTTGAACATGTTGCGTCATGACCGGCTGGAGCACGCCTGCGCCCATTTCCACCGCCTTTTGCACCAGATAATCCATGCGGCCGGTTTTCAGAGGCGCAAACAGATAGTGCAGGTCCGGCGTCTCCGGTTGCGGTCTCGTTTGTTCAACGGCCGTCAGCAGGATCTTCTTGCGGGTGGGGTAGGAGAGGGTTGTCTTCCACTCACCATCGCGTCCGTTGAACAAGAGAATTTCCGCACCATCAGTCAAGCGCAATACATTGGCGAGATAGTTGAACTGGTCGCTATTGGCTTCGATAGCCTCGCCCTGGCGGATAGGCTGGCTGACGAAGAGCCGTTGCATTCGAAAATTGGCGCGCATGTTTCTCTTTGATTTCAGGGTGGATCGTCGTCACTCGATCCTAGATAAACACAATATACATGATTCCATAGAGCGCTGCCGCCAGTACCGCACTTGTGGGCACAGTAATGATCCAAGCGGCGACGATCGTCATGAAGTGTGAACGGCGAACCAGATAGCGGCGGCGAACCTCGGAGGTGTTTTCATTATCCTCATCGCTGGTGTCGCTGGTATCGGTGACGTCAGCACGCGCCATATCCTGGCGGGTTCGCGTCCGGTGGGTGTACCATTCGCGGAAGAAGCCAACACCGAAGATAGCACCAATGGCCGTATGCGTGGTGCTGACCGGCAATCCCAGCCGGGATGCGACCAGCACAGTCAGCGCTGTCGACACCGATACGCAAAAGGCGCGCACCGGGTTCAGCTTGGTGATTTGCTCACCGACCAGCCGGATGAGGCGCGGGCCAAACAGCAGGATACCGCAGGACAGGCCAAAGGCACCGATCAGCATCACCCATTCAGGTGCGCGGGCGGTATCGCCGACGAACTGACCTTGAGTAGCGCGCACGATTGCCACCACTGGGCCAATCGCGTTGGAAACATCATTCGCACCATGAGCAAAAGACATCAGTCCGGCGGCGAGAATGAGAGGCCATTGAAACATCTTGCGCAGGGACTGATTGCGATTTTCCAGCCCCTCGGATTGCTTGCGGATGAGCGGAACGCAAAGACGCCAGCTGAGAAGGCCAATCGCCAATCCCAGCAGGCTGGCGGTTCCGAGTGAAACCAGCACGACATTATGTAGCCCGACCCAGATGAGATAGGCGGTGAAAATGCCGCTCATGACGCCGATGAGAACCGGAACCCAAAGCCGTGCCGCCTCGATCTTGTCGTCGCGGTAGATGATGAATTCCTTGATGAAGGCAAGGAGCACAATGGCGAAAAAGGCGCTGATAAAAGGGGTCGTCATCCAAGCCAGTGCGATCTCGGACAGGGAGAACCAGTCAACCGCGCCAAATCCATAAGCTGCCGTACCGGCACCCGCCACACCACCGACGATCGTATGGGTGGTCGAGATCGGTGCCTTGACAAAATTCGACAGGTTGACCAGCAGGCCCGCCGTTATCAATGCAGCCAACATCGCCAAGGTAAAGATTTCGGTGTTGGGAATGGTTTCGACGCTGATGATGCCACGAGAGATGGTTTCGACCACGTTGCCGCCGGTGATCAGCGCGCCTAGTACCTCGCAGACCGCAGCCATCAACAGCGCAGCCGTCAACGGCAGCGCTTTCGCACCCACGGCAGGCCCGACATTGTTGGCCACGTCCTTGGCACCGATGTTCAGGGCCATATAGGCCCCGATGATCGCCGCAGCCACGATAATGATCGCGCCGGGTTTGCCGACGACATAGGCGCTGGCAAAAAGTGCCGTCATGATCAGAAAAAGCAGGCCAACTCCCGGTGCCGTCAAGCGGTCGGTAATGTGAAAGGTGGCTTCCTCTACACGCGTAACCCGATCAAGATCCTTGTCCAGCGTCGGCTTCATGCGGTTGGGAGGTGGTCGCGCCATCAATCTGCTTTCATCTGCGGCTTTAGCCGCGTGTGCAGGCGTTTGAGCGGCTTTGGAGTGGGCTTATAAATTTACGTTTTTTTGAGCGGGTCGCTGTTGTGTTTGCGCCATTTGTTGATCGAAGGAAAGGAAAAGTTCCTTCAACTCAGGCTCATTCACACGGTGCGACGCTTCCACAGGCGTAACCCATTCAAGGGTACGACTTTCGCGCTCTGGAAAGTTTTTGACCAGATCGGTAACCTCGAGCAAATGCACCTGGACGCGGCACACCACCTTCACGCCATTGCGGAGTTTTTTGTCGTAGTCGAAAAAACCGAAATGATTTTTATCGACGTTGCCACGAACCCCGGCTTCCTCGAAGGCTTCCTGTGCGGCAACCGCATGGGCCTTCTTGCCATCCATCGGCCAGCCCTTAGGGATAACCCAGCGGCCCGTGTCCCGGCTGGTCAGCAAGAGAACTTCCGTCAAGCCCTTCTTCCTGCGATAGCAAAGCGCCGCATATTGCTGGCGCGGGGGGCGGCGCAGCATCAAGCAGACGTCAGTTGCCAATCGGGTGAGCACGTTCAATGGGGTTCATGTCCTTCAGGTTACAGTCATTTTATATACAATAATTCTAATGTTATGACCAGGTTGGTCACGCCATATTGCCGTACAGGATATGGAATGATTCGCTTGATTGTCCGGCGGTTACTGACCAACGTCAATGAGCCGGGAGCAAAAGCTTCAGCATATTTGATGTTCAACACATATCTTATGTGATCGAAACTTGCGTCTTTATAAAGACAGCCAGTATCTCAGGCCCGACACGACCCCATCTGCCTCTGCTTCTGAAGCAGAAAAGACACGGGTTTTATCCTCCGCCAAGGCCTTCAACTCCGGCAAAGCGTTGGAAACGACGATGCCGCGCACGTCAGGCAATTCGAACATGGCGCGGTCATTGCCGGTATCTCCGGCGACCACCACTTCGTCGAGGCCAATGTCGAGATGGTTACACAACCAAGAGATTGCGGCACCCTTGTCGGCGGCGCGTGGGAGAATATCCAGATCACGATTGCTGGAATAGACGATGCGGGCATCGATATCATTATCCGCCAGGCGTTGCTCGATAGCGGAAATGTCGGCGTCGCTGGCATCATGCAGATACCAACTGGACTTCAACGAATGCTGATACCGTTCAGGCTGAACGCTCGCGCCTGATACGGTTGAGAGGAGAGATACAATCTTATCCATATCAAATGCCTGCCCTAGAGAGGTGGCGTAAGCCTGTCGCAATGACGGCTGGTCGCGACAGGACAGCATGGTACCGACCCCCCCGATGACATAATCGGGGGAGGGGAGTGGCACCTCTTCCATCAGTTCGAACTGGTCGTCCAAAAGGCGACCACTGTTGAAAACCAGCAGCGGTCGCGTTTCTTTTGGCAAAGATTGCCAAAAATCCCGGAGACGGGCCGTTGCGTCATTGTTACCAACAACGGTCCCGTCGAGGTCTGTGAAGAATATACGGACCTGTTTCAATCGCCATCATTCCATGGTTCAGCCCAATCGGCTTCTTCTAGTACAGGCATCATGGTGCGGCCTTCGACCAAGGCCAGAAGCTGCTGCGCGATGCCGGTCCAGGTGAACAGGCTGCGGGCCTTGTGCGCACCCATGCGTGACAGACGACCATAGAGCCTGTCGTGCTTGAACGGCTTCATCATGGTGATGCCGAGGTCTTCCTTGTCGAAAGGATCGGCAAACAGAGCATGTCGTCCGTAGCTGATTGCGCGGAACAAGCCGCCATGGATCGTCACCACGGTTGGCGTACCGCTGGCCATCGCTTCGATGGCTGTCATGCCGAATGGCTCATAGCGGCTGGACAGCACGAAAAGGTCGGCCGCGCGGTAGATATCGGGCAAGTCCTCATCTTCCACGTAACCGGAAAAGACGACTTTATCCCCAAGGTTGAGGGACTTCACCCGGTCCTTGAGTTGGTTGAGGATCGTCGTTTCCTGCTCGTCCATATTCTCGCCGCCGACGGCCAGGTGAAGACGGGCTTCAGGCTCTCGTGCTGCCAGCACAGAGAAACCGTCGATCAGCAGGTCATAACCCTTGTTCGTGGCGAGACGCCCCAGAGCGAGAACGGTCTTGCCTTCGAAGCCGAAACGCTGGCGCAGCATCTGCCGCGAACCTTCGGACACAGGGAAAAACCTGTTGTCGTCATAACCCGGCGGGATCATGTGAATGTGTTTGCGCTTCAGGCCATAATCTTCGATCAGCACGTCCAGCTGTACCGGCGTGGTCGCAATGACCATGTCGCAGCTGCGATAAACGATCAACTCATGCTGAATGCGTTCCTTGAAGTTGAACTCCAGCTCGAACGTATCCGCTTTTTCCGGATAGTCCGTTTCCATCTGGCGTTTCTTCCAGATGCCGATGGAATGCGGTGTGTGCAGATGCGGAATTTTCAGCGCTTCTGAAAGACGTTGTCCGGCAACTCCGGCATCCCAATAATGGCTGTTGATGAACGTGTAATTCAGGTCGTTTTTCTTGATGAAACGAAGCGCATTTTCGCACCACTCCATCATATGGCGGTGCAGATATTCTTTCGGAATGAAATTCTTGCCACCGCAGGGAATGCGAACGACCCGCACGCGCTCATCGACCTCGTCGATTTCTGGTTGGTCTTCAAATTGGCGGGTGTAGAGATCGACAGTGTATCCTAGCTGGCCAAGTTTACGGGCTAGTTCGAGCACGTAAACGACCTGTCCTCCGGTGTCAGCAGCGCCCAATGGCGGCTGTGCGGCTACGTAGCCATGTGTCGATATGAGTGCTATCCGTGGATAGCGTTCAGTTTCGCTCGTGGTAATCATAGCGTCCCATCGTAATAAAAATTTCCAGGCAACCTGTTGAAAAGCACGCGCTGCGGAAAAAGTTCCATCAAAACGAGATAAAATTTCTCAAATGTCGTTTTACACGAGCTTCGGGCCGTAACGCTTTCGGCTCTGCGAGCAGAGCTTGCGTCGAGGCACCAAAGACCCGTAACATCATACCACGCATCGCAAGGAGGGAGGCCTGTGGAGCTACCATGTCGCAAACCATAGAGTTTCTAAAGCCCCGAGCATCCGTTCTCGCCAGCCGAGATAGAATCGTGGCTGACCTTGCCGATCTTCTACCGCCGGAATGTCTGGTGCATGAAGCGCGAGAGCTCGTTCCGTTCGAAACGGATGCCTTCGTCTCATACCGGAAGCTGCCCTTGGCTGTCGCGTTGCCGAAGACGACGGCGCAGGTTGCTGCTGTCATGAAATATTGCCATCGCTACGGCATTCCCATCGTGCCGCGTGGGGCAGGGACATCGTTGTCCGGTGGTGCCATACCGCAGGAAGATGCCGTCGTCATTGGCCTCTCCAAAATGTCGGAGATACTTGATCTGGACTTGTTCAACCGCACCGCGACCGTACAGGCGGGCGTCACCAATCTATCGATTTCCGATGTCGCAGGCCCTCAAGGCTTCTTTTACGCGCCCGATCCCAGTTCCCAACTGGCCTGCACCATCGGCGGCAATATCGGCATGAATTCCGGTGGCGCGCACTGCCTGAAATACGGTGTGACCACCAACAATCTGCTCGGCGTCAAAATGGTGCTGGTGGATGGCACCGTGCTGGAACTGGGCGGCAAACATCTGGATGCCAGCGGTTACGATCTGCTCGGCTTGGTCTGCGGCTCGGAAGGCCAACTCGGTATCGTTACCGAAGCGACGGTGCGGCTGATTGCCAAGCCGGAAGGCGCACGGCCGGTTTTGTTTGGTTTCGAAACCTCCGAGGAGGCGGGTTCCTGCGTGGCGGATATCATCGGCGCGGGCATCATTCCCGTGGCCATCGAATTCATGGATAAACCGGCCATCGAAATCTGCGAGGCTTTCGCCAAGGCCGGATATCCGCTGGATGTCGGCGCGCTGCTGATTGTCGAGGTTGAGGGATCGGAAGACGAGATGGACGCCATGCTGGCGGATATCGTTGCCATCGCCCGCAAACACGACGTTAAAAAAGTGCGCGAATGCCAATCCGCCATGGAAGCCGCCGCCATCTGGAAAGGCCGCAAGTCCGCCTTCGGCGCGACGGGTCGCATCTCCGATTATATCTGCATGGATGGTACGGTGCCGCTCAGCCAGTTGTCCTATGTTCTGCAAAAGACTGGAGAAATTGTCGATAGCCTCGGGCTTCGCGTCGCCAATGTCTTCCATGCGGGCGACGGCAACATGCACCCGCTCATTCTTTTCAACGCCAACGACCCGGAAGAGGCCGCCAAAGCAGAAGAGGCGGGCAATCAAATACTGCGTCTCTGCGTTGATGCGGGCGGCTGCCTGACGGGAGAACACGGCGTCGGCATCGAAAAGCGTGACCTAATGCGCCACCAATATTCAGATGCCGATCTGAACCAGCAAATGGCTGTGCGCTCTGCCTTTGATGAGGGATGGATATTGAACCCTTCGAAAGTCTTCCCGCTGGATGGACGGCCCGGGTCATGAGGGACATGCTTCTGCCCACGGATGAAACCGAAGCTGCTGATATCATCCGCGACTATGCGGAGGCCCGCCGCGCGCTGGCGATCTTCGGAGGCAACACGCGCTCCGGCTTCGGCAATCGCGTCGAAGCCGAAGCGTCGCTGTCATCGCGAGCGATCACCGGCATCGTTGCTTATAATCCTGCTGAAATGGTCATGACGGTGAAAGCCGGAACGCCGGTGGCAGAGGTTGAAGCAGCGTTGTCATCGGCCAACCAGATGATGTGCTTCGAACCCATGGACCACCGCGCCGTGATGGGCACGACAGGAGAGCCGACCATCGGCGGAATCTTCGCCGCCAATGTATCCGGCCCGCGCCGTTACGTGGCGGGTGCGGCGCGTGACAGCCTTCTCGGCATCCGTTTCGTCAATGGTCAGGGTGAGGCCATCAAGGCTGGCGGGCGGGTGATGAAGAATGTCACGGGGCTCGATCTGGTGAAACTGCTGGCGGGCTCTTACGGAACGCTCGGCTTCCTGACGGAAGTTACCTTCCGTGTCCTGCCGGTGCCGCCTGCGCAGACCACGCTCGTCATATCCGGCCTTGAAGACGAAGCCGCCACCCATGCCATGGCCGCCGCGATGGCAACCAGTGTCGAAGTCTCAGGTGCCGCGCATCTGCCGGAAAGCGTCAAGTCACGCTTCCTGAGCGGATCGCTGCCGGATGGTGCGGCAACGGTGTTGCGGCTGGAAGGGCTTGGTGCTTCGGTCAAAGCGCGGTCGCTAAAATTGCAGACCATTCTGTCAGCACTCGGCCCTTCGGTGTTTCTCGGTGATGGCGAAAGCAAGGCGCTTTGGCGTGAGATCCGCGATGTGACGCCCTATGCCGCCAATCCAGCAAAACCGCTCTGGCGCGTCTCAGTTGCTCCTTCCCAAGGCCACAAGCTGGTGGCGGCGCTGCGGCTGGAAGCGGGTATCGATGCGTTTTATGACTGGCAGGGCGGGTTGGTCTGGATGCAGATGGAGGCGCAGCCGGAAGCGGAGCTTCTGCGGCACTATGTGAAGGCGGTCGGTGGTGGCCATGCCACACTGGTGCGCGCTGAGGCCCGGGAGGGCATTGCGTCGTTTGAGCCACTTTCGACGGTGGAGGCTGCGCTTTCGGCACGAGTTAAGGCAAAGCTTGATCCGGTAGGAATTTTTAATCCGGGGAAGATGGGAATATCATGATGGTCGAATTCGTGGCTTACTCCCCTCTGTCCTGCCGGACATCTCCCCCACAAGGAGGGAGATCGATTTGCGGTGACCTCCTGCCGATCTCTGACGCTGAAGGTGAAGCGACGTCTTTGCGCCCAGCCAATCTCCCCACCTGTGGGGGAGATGTCCGGCAGGACAGAGGGGGGCGCTTCCGCACCCACGCCCGAGGTCTCCTCTAATGCAGACCTCCTTCACCCCTCATCAACTCGCCGATCCCAATGTTGCGGAATCCGAGAAAATCCTGCGCAAATGTGTGCATTGCGGTTTCTGTACGGCCACCTGTCCCACCTATGTGACGCTGGGCAACGAGCTGGATAGCCCGCGCGGCCGCATCTATCTCATCAAGGACATGCTGGAAAACGACCGCCCGGCGGACGCCCAAGTGGTGACGCATATCGATCGCTGTCTGTCCTGTCTGGCCTGCGTGACCACCTGTCCTTCCGGCGTGGACTACATGCATCTGGTCGATCACGCCCGTACCCACATCGAAAAAACCTACCAGCGGCCCATCATGGACCGCCTCATCCGCAACCTTCTGGCCTTCGTACTGCCGTACCCGAACCGGTTTCGCGTAGCACTCAAGCTCGCCCGCCTCGGTCACCCACTTGCAGGATTGTTTCGCAACACCAAAGCGCTGAGACCCTTGGCATCGATGCTCGATCTCGCCCCGAAAACCATTCCTGCACCGTCGACGTTCGCAAATCCCAGCACCCAAGCCCCGCAAGCCGAAAAGCGTGGGCGCGTCGCCATCCTCAGCGGCTGCGCCCAACCGGTGCTCGACCCTGGTATCAACGACGCGACCATCAGACTTCTGACGCGCCTTGGTATTGAGGTGGTGTTGCCGGAAGGGGAGGGCTGTTGCGGCGCGCTGGTGCATCATATGGGCCGGGAAGAGCAGGCGCTGGCCTCGGCGCGGCGCAATGTCGATGTGTGGATGCGCGAAATCGAGCGCGGTGGTCTGGACGCCATCATCATCACCGCATCCGGCTGCGGCACCACCATCAAGGACTATGGCCATATGCTGCGGCTGGATGGTGCCTATGCCGAAAAGGCGCAAAAGGTCTCGGCGCTGGCGAAGGATATCACCGAATATCTCGTTGGTCTCGATCTGCCGCCGCTGGAGCGAAACGGCCTGATTGTGGCCTATCATTCCGCCTGCTCCATGCAGCATGGGCAGAAGATTACGGCGGCACCGAAACTGCTGCTGAAAGCGGCAGGCTTTACCGTGCGCGACCCGGCGGAAGGGCATCTCTGTTGCGGTTCGGCTGGCACCTACAATATTCTGCAGCCGGAGATTTCGGCGCAGTTGAAGGCTCGCAAGGTGAAGAATATCGAGGCGACGAAGGCCGATATCATCGCCACCGGCAACATAGGCTGCATGACGCAGATCGCGAGCGGCACCCAGATTCCCATTCTGCACACCGTGCAATTGCTCGACTGGGCCTATGGCGGCCATAAGCCGAATAAGATTGAAGCATTACAATAAAAAACGGGCGGTTTGACCCGCCCGTTTTTTAATATCCGGCATGCAGCTGGAAAGCGCTTCCGGCCCTTGACGTCCCCCGCCAAAGTTTATGCGCGGAATTTAACGCATTCCTGCCATCCAGCAAGCACGTTCAGTTCATTTCACAACTCTTCGACGCGAAGAATGACTTTAGCGTTGCTATCAGATCACAATCACGCGGGTACCCACATTCACGCGCTCATAAAGATCGGTCACATCTTCATTGCGCATGCGGATGCAGCCTGACGAGTTGTTGCTGCCGATGGTCCATGGCTGGTTGGTGCCGTGAATGCGGTAAAGCGTGGAGCCGAGATACATGGCGCGCGCGCCCATGGGGTTCTGCGGGCCACCTTCCATAAAGGCTGGCAGGTAATGACCTTTGGCGGATTCGCGGGTAATCATTTCCTGCGGTGGTGTCCAGCTTGGCCACTCGTTCTTGCGGGTAATCTTGTGCGTACCGGCCCACTCAAAACCCGGCTTGCCAACGCCGACGCCATAACGCCGGGCTTTTCCATCCGCCATCACGAGATACAGAAAGCGGTTGGGCGTATCGATGACGATGGTGCCGGGTGCTTCCTTGCCCTGATACTGTACCATCTGCGGAAGGAATTGCGGGTCGATCCGTAGACGTGGCGCATTCGGCCTTGCAGCCACGGCCTGCGCACGCGGCTGCTGAAACAGCGACGGACGGACGGGGCGCTGCGGGTAAACGACCGGGCGAACCTGCGCACCGCCAAGCTGCATGACCCACGGGGCTGTCAAATCGGGGCTGACGACCACAGGCGGGCGCTCCCGGTAGCGATCATTGGCAAGAGCTGGCATTGACATGGCGGAGAGGATGCTCAGCGCCAGAAAAACGGATTTCATCGACATCGGGTGGACTCTCTACATGACACCGGAAAATAATCACCACGTTCGCACCTCCGCGACAGCGAATGGTAAATGGCGCTTCATGAAAAGCCGCGATTTGGCCGAAACCTTTTAATAAGGTTAGCGTACGGTTTTGAAACAAAGTGAATCAATGGTAATCACCGGCAGACGACGAAAAAGGCATTGTCTCCATGACTGAAACAGGACTTTCAACGGGTGAAGACGGCGTTATCCGCTGTTCCTGGCAGCAGGGACTGACGGACTACGCGCTGTATCACGATGAGGAGTGGGGCCGTCCGGTCAAGAACGACACGCGCCTGTTCGAAAAGATTTGCCTCGAGGGCTTTCAATCCGGCCTCTCCTGGCTGACGGTGCTCAGAAAGCGCGAGGCGTTTCGCGCCGCGTTCTGCGGTTTCGATTTCGACAAGGTCGCAAAATTCGGTGAGGCGGATATAGATCGCTGCGTCACGGATAAAGGCATCATCCGCCATCGCGGAAAGATCGTTTCCACCATCAACAATGCCCGCCGCGCCATTGAGATGCGCGAAGAATTCGGAACGCTTGCCCGCTACTTCTGGAGCTTTGAGCCGAAGCCGGAAGAGCGCCCGCCCGTATTCGATTACGCAACCCTGCGCGCCAACCCCATCACGCCCGCCTCCACGCGCCTGTCGAAAGACCTGAAAAAGCGCGGCTGGACCTTTGTTGGCCCCACCACCGTTTACGCATTTATGCAGGCCATGGGCATGGTCAACGACCACATCGAAGGTTGCCATTGCCGCCCACGCATAGACACGCAAAGGCTGGAGTTTTTACGCCCGTGACCCGATTTTCACACATTCTCCTGGCTTCTCTTCTGACGGTATCGGTTGCCGCTCCCGCCCATTCGGAGCCCCGCAATGTCGATGGCATATGGCTGGACGATGGTGAAAACTTGAAGTCTGCCGCCATGCCGGTATCCGGTCCGCTGGTGCTGAACGGCTGGACACGACAGGGCCGGGGAGATGTCTACCGCCTCAAGGTCAAAGCCGGGGAAACACTGAAGGTCACCCTCACCAGTCGTAGCGAATTCGTGGTGATGGCGATTTTCGACTTCGCCAAGCCGGATGACGATGCGATCTTTTTCAGCGAGGCGGGCAAGAACACGGCGGTGCTGACGCCCAAGACGGATACGGAATGGCTTATCCGCCCCATCCTCGTGCTCAGCTCTTCACGCCGCGGCCTTGGCGCAAACTACACGGTCACGGTGGAGAGGCAGCCGTAAGCCGCCTCTCCACCATCTCTCTTTAGTGGCCCTTGGATTTCAGCCATTCTTTCATCATGGCAATTTCCGCTTCCTGCGCCGTAATGACCTCTTGCGCGAGTTTGCGGATGTCCGGGTCCTTGCCATATTGCACTTCCACTTTCGCCATATCGATTGCGCCCTGATGATGCGGGATCATGCCGCGCACGAAATCCACATCGGCATCGCCCGTGTATTCCATTGACATATCGCCATGCATCTTCTTGCTGGCTTCCATGAAGGCCTTGGTAGACGCGTTTTCGGACGCAGCACCCTTGGACATGTCGTGGCCCACATGGCTGCCATCCTGCGCGTAAGCTGGCATCATGAAAGCGGTGAGAAGAGCTGCGGTGAGGGTCATGGTTTTGATAGGCATGGATTATCCTTCCTGTGTCTGACGGAATCTGTTCGTGAATGTCTGAATTTGCCTGTCAGGCACGGGGAGGTGGCAGCGGCGGCGGTGGAACATTGCCGATGAAAGCTTGCTGCAATTCGGGTTTAGGGTAAGCGTGTGGTGCGCGCCCTTTTTCGGCAAAACGTAGATTTGGGATCAACACAAGGCAGGCCGCGCAAAACGGCGCATGTGTCATGCTGCCCCGGTGCGGGCACGGATCGCCTTTATCGGTGTTTTCGGACGAAGCCATCGGCATGGCATGGTCGCCATGCTCCATCTCTTAAACATGCGTTTTTACGGTGTTCACAGGCATCGACATGCTGAGCGCTGCCTGTGCGGGCATCGCGCTGTACAGCATGCAGGCCAGAAACATCAACATGTGAACGAAAGAGCGCATGCGCCAACTTTAGCTGCTGAAAAGCGACAGGAAAATGGCCGTCAGGTCAGGTCGCTGGCAATCACTTTGTGAATGATCTGATAGTCCCGGCTTTCCTCGCCAAAGGGCACGACCGGCCAGTCCCACTCTCTCGCGATTTTGGGCACCGTCACTCCGTGCAACAAATCCTCTTTTTGATGTAGCGCGCCGTTTTTATCGATCACCTCGAACGCCGTGTCTGTCACGAGGCAGGCCTTGCAGGGCAGGCCGGAAAGGCCATCAATGTGGGCATGGATGAGGCGTGGCAATGTATCCTTCGGCATCGCATTTGCCGGTTCTTTCTCGATCCGTTTGCGCACGCCCGTTCCGATCTGCGACAGCAGATTGGCGGAGATGACGAAGTCTAGATAAGGCACCTGTCGCAGGAAGCTTAGGGGTTCCAGCAGTTGGCCTGCTTGCAACTGGTCGTAACCGGACAGATCGCGGCTGGAGAGCACGGTGCTTCTTGCGTGTCGCCAAAGTCCGGCGCGGACACTTGCCAGATGCACGAGATCCACCAAAACAACGGTATCGAAGGCTGCTGCCAGTTGTTTCAACGGCACATCTCGCAAAAGGCCGGAACCGAGCACGACAGCGGTGCGGCGCTGCCGAAGTTTCGCAGCCGCAGTTAAAATGAACCGCTGGCTATTCTCCTCATGCTCCGCCCAAGCTTTTCCGCAACGGTTTGCGCGCGCCCACAGATTGACGGAATAGCGGATATAGGGGCGAAATTCCGGCGGCGTCTTGCGGTATGTCGCGGCGTAATTGATGGCTTCGAGAATCATGGTTCAGCGATAGACTTCTTGGGCAGGTGGCCGACTTCGATGACGAGGATAGACCGCTTTTGATCTTGAATGTCGCAAATGAAACGCAAACCGCTTTCCCAATATCGCCAGTAGTTGCCGAGATTTGCGCCGATTTTGCGCGGGTCGTCCAAGACCTCTACCTGCTCATGCAAAAACGAGCGGATGCGGTGGCGAAGACTTGGATCGATGTCTGCGACTTTCGTTCGGAAATCCGAGTGGTACTCAATTTTCCAGGTCACGCCACATCTCCTCCGCGCTGATGATCTTGGACTCACCGCGCTGTATCTGCCGCGTCGCCTCTTCCGCCAGATACAAATCCTCCATATCCTCGATATGCTTTTCAATGGCCTCGCGGATGTAATAGGCGGATGTGCGACCGGTGCGCTCGGAGAGAGCTTTCAGGCGCTCGAAGGTTTCGTCGGGCAGGCGGATGGCGGTTTGTTTGCTCATGGTTTCCCTCTCCCTTACGTAATTGGGATGCGTGTATCCCACCTAGCATGATTTCCATCCTCACGCCAGTAAAACTGCAACGCTCCGGCCTTGCCGCACAAGGCTTCATCCTCTAATACACCGGCTTGAATTCAAGAGATAATTGGACTGGCATCATGAGCGAAAAAGCAAAAAAGCCTCAGAAACTGAAAGCCCGCCTGCCGCGCGGCTTCGTGGATCGCTCGAGCGCCGATATTCATGCCACTAATGAGATGATCGAGAAAATTCGTGGGGTCTACGAACTCTACGGTTTCGACCCCATCGAAACACCGCTGTTCGAATACACAGATGCGCTGGGCAAGTTCCTGCCCGATAGCGACCGCCCCAATGAAGGCGTGTTTTCGCTGACTGATGATGACGACCAGTGGATGAGCTTGCGCTACGATCTCACCGCCCCGCTCGCCCGCCATGTCGCTGAGAACTTCAACGAAATCCAGTTGCCGTTCCGCACCTATCGCGCTGGCTACGTCTTCCGCAACGAAAAGCCCGGCCCCGGCCGCTTCCGCCAGTTCATGCAGTTCGATGCCGATACCATCGGTGCCTTCGGCGTTCAGGCCGATGCCGAAATGTGCATGATGATGGCGGATACGCTGGAGGCGCTGGGTATCAAGCGTGGTGACTATGTGATCCGGGTCAATAACCGCAAGGTTCTGGATGGCGTGATGGAAGCCATCGGGCTTGGGGGTGAGGGGAATGCGGGTCGACGGCTGAACGTGCTGCGTGCGATTGATAAGTTGGACAAGTTTGGACCGGAAGGCGTGAAGCTTTTGCTTGGTCCCGGGCGAAAAGACGAATCCGGAGATTTCACTAAGGGTGCGGGACTGGATGATGCGCAAATCGAAAGAATTGAAAAGCTCTACATAATCCGGGATGACGGTCGCCGCGATTATTTTATGTTCATGCAGGACGCTGAGCTTTTAAGCGATGACCAAATTCTTGTGTCTCAGAATCGAATGCCTTCTCAGATTGATGTTGGGCAAATGGTTCTTGGTAATCCAAGGGTTCTTGAGCTCTTTTTAGAATTGTTTCCCGAAAGCGAGATGCTTAAGGAAGGTGTGCGCGAATTGCAGCAAATAAGCAGCTTGGTGCGCTCTGCTGGCTATGGAACAAAGAGAATTAGGATCGACGTTTCAGTAGTCCGTGGCCTCGAATACTATACCGGCCCTGTCTACGAAGCCGAACTCACCTTCGACGTCACCAACGAAAAGGGCGAAAAGGTCGTCTTCGGCTCTGTTGGCGGCGGTGGTCGCTACGATGGTCTGGTGTCGCGTTTCATGGGCCAGCCGGTTCCGGCCACGGGCTTTTCCATCGGCGTTTCACGCCTGATGACGGCGCTCAAGAACCTTGGCAAGCTCGGTCAGAAAAAGCCGCTTGCGCCGGTTCTTGTCACCGTCATGGATGGCGATGTGGAGAGCATGGGCCGTTACCAGCGCTTCACGCAGGCGCTGCGCAACGCTGGCATTCGCGCTGAAATGTATCAGGGCAACTGGAAGAAATTCGGCAATCAGCTGAAATATGCCGACCGCATGGGCGCACCCATCGCCATCATTCAGGGCAGTGACGAGCGCGCGGCCGGGATCGTGCAGATCAAGGACCTGATCGAGGGCAAGCGCCTGTCTGGCGAGATCGAGGACAACGCTGCATGGCGCGAAGCTCGCGTGGCGCAGGAAACTGTGCCGGAAGCGGAACTGGTTGCGAAGGTGAGGGAAATTTTGGCAGCACAGGCCGAGGATCGACGTCGAGCAGAGAGCAACTGAAGCGATGAGCCCAGTCAGCCCCCCTCATCCCGCTGCCGCGACCTTCTCCCCCTCGGGGAGAAGAGACCGAGACGCTCTCTTGCCATCCATGTCCCATAGCTCTGCGCCTTTAGGTAACGTGAAACCGCGCGACAGTGTGGAGTGCCACGCAGGAGATAGTCCATGCCTCTGATCGATATGCCAGACTTTTCCGCAGAGCTTCTGGATGAATTCGCGGCCCGCAAGACGGCGCGGGTGAATACGCCGGTCATTCAACCGGCAGAACCTTTCCTCGATATGGCCGGGGAAGACCTGCGCCGCCGCATTTTCATGACGGAGAGTGAGACGGGGGCCAGCCTGTGCCTGCGCCCGGAATTCACTATTCCCGTTTGTCTGCGCCACATCGAAACCGCAACCGGTACGCCCAAGCGCTATTCCTATCTGGGTGAAGTCTTTCGCCAGCGTCGCGATGGCGCGAACGAATTCTATCAGGCCGGTATCGAGGATCTCGGCGATACGAATGTTGCCGCCGCCGATGCCCGAGCCATCAGCGATGCGACCGCCATTTTGAAACGCCTGTTGCCGAGCCGCAAGCTGACGGTCACGCTGGGCGATCAGCAGGTGTTCGAGGCTGTTGTCGCCGCACTTGGCCTGCCATCCGGCTGGCAGAAGCGGCTGGTGCAGGCGTTCGGCGATACGGTTCAGCTCGAAGCGCTGCTTCAAAGCCTCGTCAGCCCCAAGCCCATGACGGGGCTCGATGCGCGTGTTGCTGGACTGCTCGCCACCGGTGAGGAAAAGGTGTTGGTCGACTATATCGACAGCGTCATGCAGGACACCGGATATTCTACCAACGCCAGCCGCGCCCCGCAGGAAATCGCCCGGCGTCTGCGCGAAAAGCTCGCGCTGGCCGCCACGCGCCTGCCGGATGAAAGCTTTGAACTTCTGAAACAGTTTTTGAGCCTGCAAGCACCGCTCTCGCAGGCGTCTCAAACGCTTGTCGAGTTCGCCGACAAGGCAAAGCTGAAACTGGATGGCGCGTTGTCTGCTTTCGATGCCCGCGTCGCCGCGCTTGCCAATGGCGGACTTGATCTCGACGCCATCACCTATGGCGCAGCCTTCGGGCGTCCGCTGGATTACTACACCGGCCTCGTTTTCGAAGTCGGCGTGGAAGGTGAGGGGGCCGTGCTGGCTGGTGGCGGGCGGTTCGACCGGCTGATGACGTTGCTGGGCGCGAAGGACAAAATACCGGCGGTCGGTTTCTCGCTCTGGCTGGATCGCATCGAAGCCGTGAGGGCCAAGCCATGACCATTACCATCGCTTTGCCCTCCAAGGGCCGTATGAAGGAAGACGCCTCTGCCATTCTGGAGCGTGCAGGTCTCAAGGTTCTCGCCATCGGCAATGACCGCTCCTATCGCGGTCGGGTCGAGGGGCGGGACGATATCGAGATCGCCTATCTCTCGGCCTCTGAAATCGCCCGCGAGATCGGCAACGGCACCGTGGATTTCGGCGTGACCGGCGAAGATCTGGTGCGCGAAGATTTGAGCGATGTCGAAAATCGCGTCGAATTCTGCGCCCGCCTCGGTTTCGGCCACGCCGATGTCGTGGTGGCCGTGCCGGAGATATGGCTGGACGTGGACAGCATGGCCGATCTCGGCGATGTCGCCTCCGAATTCCGCGCCCGCCATGGCCGCCGCCTCGCCATCGCCACCAAATACTGGCGGCTGACACAGCAGTTCTTCTCTCGCCAGCATGGCATCCAGCTTTACCGTATCGTGGAAAGCCTGGGAGCGACCGAAGGCGCACCGGCGGCAGGGCAGGCGGATATCATCGTCGATATCACCTCCACCGGCTCGACACTGACAGCCAACCATCTCAAGGTTCTCACCGACGGCATCATTCTGCGCTCGGAAGCCTGCTTCGTACGGGCGCGCAAGCCGGAACATGAGGGTAATGCTGCGGTGAAAGACATCATCGCGCGCGTGCAAGCCGCCCTGTAATTTTGGTTTATCGAGTGGTTGCTCTAAGATGGGCTCCTTGGAGAAGGAGTTCATCATGCAATTTACCGGCCAGTGCCAGTGCGGCCATATCAAGTTTGAGGTGGAGACCGATTCGAACCGCGTCGGCATTTGCCATTGCACGGATTGCCAGCGGCTGACCGGCTCGCCCTTCCGCGTCACGTTGTTGGTCCAGCGCTCGGCACTCAAGATTGGTGAGAACGAGCCGAAGGTCTATCGCAAGACGGCTGACAATGGTCGTGTGCGCAACCAGCACTTCTGCCCGGAATGTGGTTCGCCTTTGTTTACCAGCGGCGAGGGTGATGACGCCGAGGAATGGGGTATCCGCTGGGGCAGCATCAATGAGCGAGACGCGCTGGTTCCCAAAGCGCAGATATGGACGTGTTCTGCTGTGGACTGGTTATCCGATATCGAGCATCTGCCGGGTTACGAGAAAGACTATACGGGATGAAAAAAAGCCGCCGGATCGCTCCAGCGGCTTTTTTAAGAACTGAAGATCAGCTTATGCGCGAGCGAGGCTGAGGCCACGGCGTGCGTCGAGCGAATAGGCACCGGCACCGAAAGCGGCAAGCAGGATATAGGCACCAGCCAGCGTGATGTTCTTCATCAGCATGATGCCGTTCAGCGTGTTGATCCAACCGAGAGCGGCATCAGGCCAGCCGGGAACGGCAACTGTGCCGCTGTGGAAAACGAGGCCGGTGAACACGCAGAATACGGCCAGCGCCCAAGCGGCGATCTTCGTCTGGAATCCAACGAGGATGGCGAGACCGGTGACCAGTTCGAAAGCGCCAGCAAGGTAAGCGAGCGCCGTCGCAGCCGGAAGGCCAGCGCCCGTGATCATGCCAGCTGTACCGGCAGGATCCGTTAGCTTGCCGAAGCCGGAGAGAATGAAAATGAAAGAAAGAAGAATGCGTGCGATGAGCACGAGTGCGTTCTGGGTGTTGGACATTGCATGTCTCCGAAGAAGGCGCCTGATGGCATGAATTTATGCGCGGAGGTATGCGCCAAATTGTCACCCGGGAAAAGATGAACAAGTGGAGACTATTTGTTCACTATTTGAAGACAGTGATCCGCGGTCTCGGCCTTGGCTCAGTCGTACTGCCTGATCCCGCTTCGCATAAACCAACTTCTATGCCCCAGTGCCTCAATCTCGTCTGGCGCGAGATCTGTCAGCGGCACGAAGGTGGACGATTGGCCGTGTGTGATGAGCAATCCTTCGGCCTTTTCTATGAAGGAGTAAGCATCACACGGCACTGTCGCACCGGAGCGAAGCGGCACCGTCTTATCGGCCTCGCACTCAGTTATCCTGTGTGTATTGGAGAGGAGCATGGAAACTATCCATCCGCCAGCCAGCGATATCGCTAGAAACAGGACGTACCCAAGAGGTCCCTTGGCCAATAGCCTAGGCGTTACGTAAAACGCAATTCCGACTGCAAACAAAAACACGATACCGGAAAGACCGAAAATAAGGAGAAACGGTGAGATAAACACAAGCGGACCGATGATGATGGCAGCATAGGGATTTTTCAATATCCAGCCTGGAAAGTCCCATTTTCGCTTCTCGGCAGGGGGAGGGTCGAACATCTTGCCAAAATATACAAGGGCATTGATGAGGACTATGGACGGGAAGCTGAAGACGGCGGAATACAGCAAGGCGGATAGAAAACTGACAGTGTTTGACGGTGCCGGCACAGGCAGGCTGATGATGTCGTAAACGCATGATCCTGCGGCAAACATAAGCACCGCAGCGACCAAAAGAAGCAGTCGTTCATAAAAGAGAGACGACGGGATCCTTGCGCGTACCGCCGCTGGCTCCGTTTCTGCTTCCGACACGTGAGCTCCGTCACTTTGGTTGCGTATTCTGTCCTGCTCTCGTTTGACGATATAGAGGCTCCGAAATCACCGCAACAAAAAAGGCGGCCCGCAAGGACCGCCTTTCCGTATTCCAAGAAGGTAAGACTTCTTAGAAGTCCATACCGCCCATTCCGCCGCCTGGCATCTGTGGCATTGCCGATTCCTTCTTAGGAAGTTCGGCAATCATGGCTTCTGTCGTGATCAGCAGGGAAGCAACCGAAGCTGCGTTCTGCAGAGCTGTACGAACAACCTTGACCGGGTCAACGATACCCATGGCAATCATGTCGCCATATTCAGAGGTCTGAGCGTTGTAGCCCCAGTTCTCTTCGTTCTTCTCGAGGATCTTGCCAACAACGATGGAGGCTTCGTCACCTGCGTTTTCAGCGATCTGGCGAACCAGCGACTGAAGAGCGCGGCGAACGATGTTGATGCCAGCTTCCTGGTCGTCGTTTGCACCCTTGACGGTGATCTTCGTGGAAGAGCGCAGAAGAGCAGTACCGCCGCCAGCGACGATGCCTTCCTGAACAGCAGCGCGCGTCGCGTTCAGAGCGTCGTCGATGCGGTCCTTGCGTTCCTTGACTTCGATTTCCGTGGAGCCGCCAACGCGGATGACGGCAACGCCGCCAGCGAGCTTGGCAAGACGTTCCTGCAGCTTTTCGCGGTCGTAATCGGAAGATGTTTCTTCGATCTGAGCCTTGATCTGCGCAACGCGGCCTTCGATGTCGGACTTCTGGCCCGAACCGTCAACGATCGTTGTGTTTTCCTTGGTGATCGAAACTTTCTTCGCCTTGCCGAGCATGTCGAGCGTGACGTTTTCAAGCTTGATGCCGATATCTTCGGAGATAACGGTACCGCCGGTCAGGATCGCGATGTCTTCGAGCATGGCCTTGCGGCGATCGCCGAAGCCAGGAGCCTTGACAGCAGCAATCTTCAGGCCGCCACGCAGCTTGTTGACGACGAGCGTAGCAAGAGCTTCGCCTTCAACGTCTTCAGCAATGATGACGAGTGGCTTGCCGGTCTGAACGACAGCTTCGAGAACAGGCAGCATGGCCTGAAGGTTCGAAAGCTTCTTCTCGTGGAGAAGAATGTAAGCGTCTTCCAGGTCAGCAACCATCTTTTCAGGGTTGGTGACGAAGTAAGGCGACAGGTAACCCCGGTCGAACTGCATGCCTTCAACGACTTCAAGTTCGGTTTCAGCAGTCTTGGCTTCTTCGACGGTGATAACACCTTCGTTGCCAACCTTCTGCATGGCTTCGGCAATGTCCTTGCCGACCTGCGTGTCGCCGTTTGCAGAGATCGTACCGACCTGTGCAACTTCTTCCGAAGTGGAGATCTTCTTGGCCTTGGACTGAAGGTCCTTGACGACTTCGGACACAGCGAGGTCGATACCGCGCTTGAGATCCATTGGGTTCATGCCGGCTGCAACAGCCTTGTTGCCTTCGCGAACGATGGCCTGTGCAAGAACGGTCGCAGTCGTCGTGCCGTCACCGGCGATGTCGTTGGTCTTCGAAGCAACTTCGCGGACCATCTGTGCGCCCATGTTTTCGAACTTGTCTTCGAGTTCGATTTCCTTGGCGACAGAAACGCCGTCCTTGGTGATGCGCGGTGCGCCGAAGGACTTGTCGATGATGACGTTACGGCCCTTAGGACCAAGCGTTACCTTCACTGCGT
This sequence comes from Agrobacterium sp. DSM 25558, assembly GCF_900100825.1. Taxonomy (NCBI): domain Bacteria; kingdom Pseudomonadati; phylum Pseudomonadota; class Alphaproteobacteria; order Hyphomicrobiales; family Rhizobiaceae; genus Agrobacterium; species Agrobacterium sp. DSM 25558. Next base: position 202,284 of record NZ_FMUD01000002.1, read on the forward strand.
CTGCGAGAACGTCGACGCCCTTGAGCATCTTTTCGCGCGCTGTGCGGCCGAATTTAATTTCTTTAGCTGCCATTGTAGCAAACTCCCGGGCTCATTGCCCATTGGTTGTCATGGAAAGGTGAGAAGAACCGGCTAAATCAGCCGATAACGCCCATGATGTCGGATTCCTTCATGATCAGAAGGTCTTCGCCGTCGAGCTTGACTTCGGTGCCGGACCACTTGCCGAACAGAACGCGGTCGCCAGCCTTGACGTCCAAAGGAACGAGCTTGCCGCTATCATCGCGAGCGCCGGTACCAACAGCGACGATTTCGCCTTCCTGTGGCTTTTCCTTGGCGGTATCAGGAATGATGATGCCGCCCTTTGTCTTTGCTTCAGACTCAACGCGACGAACAACGACGCGGTCATGCAGCGGACGGAATGTTGTGCTTGTCATTAGTCTAATCCCTCGATCAAATGACCTGAACGAACCTCACAAAAAGGTCCGAGTGATGATTGTTAGCACTCCCTGTTGTGGAGTGCCAGCGAGACGGAGATAAGCAGGCTATGGGACTGAGTCAAGGACAGGCTGTCGGAAAAATTTCATGTAAAATGGTTACTACCGCCGTATGACAGAATTTTTACGCGACGATATTTCCCCTGCACGCCCTTCCTTTTTGGAGATGACCGCCGTGTTCGGTCGCATCGGCTTGCTGAGTTTCGGCGGACCTGCTGGACAGATCGGTCTGATGCACCGTGTGCTGGTGGATGAGAGGGGCTGGCTATCGGAGCAGCGCTTCCTCCACGCATTGAATTATTGCATGCTTTTGCCGGGACCAGAGGCACAACAACTGGCGACCTATTCCGGCTGGTTGCTGCATGGCAGGCGGGGCGGCATCGTCGCTGGCGCGCTGTTCGTTCTGCCGGGGTTTATGGTCATCGTCGCGCTGGCAGCAGCCTACGCGCTTTATCAGGATACGCACTGGTTGCCCGCGTTGCTGTCCGGCCTCAAAGCAGGTGTTCTGGCCATCGTCATGGAAGCGTTGCTGCGGGTCGCCAAAAGGGCGCTGACCAGCCGTTTTCTGGTGGGCATAGCGGCTGCTGCCTTCGTGGCTCTGTTCTTTTTCGGGGTTCCGTTTCCGCTGGTCATTCTGGCCGCCGGGCTTGTCTGCTTCTTAAAAGCAAGAGGCAACACACTGCCGCAAATCGAACTATTGGAGGTCGATACAGCCTCACCCTCATGGAAAAGGCTGGTTCGAGGCCTGCTGGTTGGTGTCGTGATCTGGCAATTGCCATTGCTGCTCTTGTGGGTCACTAGCGGACCAGGGACGCTCGTCGATCTGCAGATATTCTTTTCCAAAATGGCCGTGGTGACATTCGGAGGTGCCTATGCGGTGCTGGCCTATGTGGCGCAGGTGGCGGTGGAAACGCATGGCTGGATGATGCCGGGTGAGATGCTGGATGGGCTGGCGCTGGCAGAGGCGACGCCGGGTCCATTGGTGCTCGTCCTGTCCTACATCGGGTTTCTTGCCGCCTTCCGTCATCCTGGATTGTTCGACCCAATGACAGCAGGCATTCTGGGTGCCAGCGTTGCGGCATGGGCAACCTTCGTGCCGAGCTTCATGTTCATCTTCGCAGGCGCGCCTTATATGGAAAAGCTGCGCCATAACCGCCTGCTGTCGGCGGCGCTTTCGGCGATTACGGCGGCGGTTGTCGGGGTCATTCTCAATCTGTCCGTCTGGTTTGGCCTGCATGTGCTGTTCGGCGAGATCGAGCGGATTCCGCTTCTGCCCGCCGTCAATCTCCAGGTGTCGTGGCCAGTCTGGCAGACGCTCGATCTGTTTTCGCTTTGCCTGTTCATCGTCTCTGCCATCATGCTTTTCCGTTTGAAACTGGGCATGCTGCCGGTTTTGGGATTGTGCATCGCAGCGGGTTTCGTAAGGCTCTGGTTGACATAACCGGCCTGGAGTCCTGCTTTTTCGCTTGCCATCGCCATCCCGCTTTGCGATGTCACAGCGTGAATTCACGGAACGCTTGGAATTATTAAATGGCCCATCGCATTGCCACGCTTGGCGACATCACCGCTCAGTTCGACGTTATTCTGTCTGATGTGTGGGGGGTGTTGCACAATGGTGTGTCCGTTTTTCCGGATGCCGCTATTGCACTGGAAGCGGCGCGCAAGGCGGGCAAGACTGTGGTGCTCATCACCAATTCACCGCGCCCGGCGCCCGGCGTCATTGCGCAATTGCGGGCTTTCGGCATTTCCGATAGCGCTTATGACCGTATCGTCACATCTGGCGATGTAACGCGTGGTCTGATTGCCGTAGGGCCGAAAAAAATCTTTCTTCTCGGCCCTGAGCGTGACCTGCCGTTACTGGAAGGTCTGGATGTCGAGATCGCCACAGAAGCAGAAGCGACGGCCGTTGTCTGCACCGGCTTTTTCGATGACGAAACCGAAACGCCCGAAGACTACACGGATATGCTCAAGGGCTTCATTACTCGCTCCGTGCCGATGATCTGCGCCAACCCGGATCTGGTTGTGGAGCGCGGTGAGCGCATCATTCCCTGCGCCGGTGCCATGGCTGCCTATTATGAGCAGCTTGGTGGTGAGGTGCGTATCGCAGGCAAGCCGCATTCGCCGATTTATGAGGCGTGCCTTGCTGCGGCAAAAGAGGTTCGCGGCGAGTTTTCCAAAGATCGCGTGCTGGCCATCGGTGACGGTATGCCGACGGATGTGAAGGGTGCCATCGATGCAGGCCTCCAGCTTCTTTATGTCAGTGGCGGCATTCACGCGGCGGAATATACGCTGAATGGCGAGACCGACGAGGCTCTGATGAATGCTTACCTCAAAAGCCAGAACGCAGCCCCCGGCTGGTGGATGCCGCGTCTCGCTTGAGAACAGAGTTTGCCCATGACCGTTTTTCATCGCAACGAGAAGAAAGAACCGCTGCCGGATAACCTCAAGGGCGGCCTGGTTGCCATCGGTAACTTCGATGGTGTGCACCGCGGCCATCGTGCCGTGCTGGACCGTGCGCTGGAGTTGGCGCGGGCTCGTAACATTCCGGTTTTGGCCCTGACATTCGAACCGCATCCGAGAACGGTGTTTCGCCCGGAAACGCCGGTGTTCCGGCTGACGCCAGCCCCAGTCAAGGCACGGTTGCTGGCGGCCGAAGGCTTTCAGTCCGTCATCGAATATCCGTTCGACCGCGATTTCGCGCAGCGTTCAGCAGAAGATTTCGTCAAATCCGTCCTGGTCGACTGGCTGGGTGCCAGCGCTGTCGTCACCGGCTTCGATTTCCATTTCGGCAAGGGTCGCGAAGGCGGTCCGGCATTTTTGATGGAAGCCGGTCGTCGCCATGGTTTCGACGTGACGCTGGTGGATGCCTTCCGCGATGAGGGCGCCGACGTCGTGTCGTCCAGCCGCATCAGGGAATTGCTGTTGCAAGGCGACGTTGTGGGTGCCGCAGGCCTGCTGGGTTACCGTTACACAGTCGAGGCGGAAGTGATTGGCGGGCAGAAGCTTGGCCGCACGCTAGGCTACCCGACCGCCAACATGGCCTTGCCGCCGGAAACGGGACTGAAGCCCGGTATCTACGCGGTACGGTTCCGCCGCATGGATGGCAGGCTTTATGACGGCGTGGCCAGCTTCGGCTATCGACCCACCGTTACGGATAACGGCGCGGCGCTGCTGGAAACGTTCGTTTTCGATTTCTCCGGCGACCTCTACGGCGAGTTGTGTTCGGTATCCTTCTTCGGCCACCTGCGCGACGAGTTGAAGTTCGATGGGCTAGAGCCACTGGTGGCGCAGATCAAACGAGATGAGGAAGAGGCGAGGGCGCTGCTTGCAGGCGTCAAACCGCTGGGCGAACTGGATGCGTTGATCGCTTTTTGAAACCGATAGCACTTGCGCAGCATCTATTCGCTTTTCAAATGCTGGAAAAACACATAAACAGTCGCCCATGTACAAATTTCGGTTGACGTTCATATCCCGAATTATTGGCCCGGCCTTTCGCGCGCAGTAAGCAGCCGAAAGGTCCGGGATTTCGGCGCTTGCCTTGAGCGCCCTCCGCTTTAGCCCTCTTGCACTCAAGACGGCGTGACCCTGAGATTGTTCTCATTCGGGGCGCCGCATAACGGTATGATCATGAACGACACCGCACAGACGATCGACTATTCCAAAACGCTATACCTACCGCAGACGGATTTCCCCATGCGCGCCGGTCTGCCGCAGAAGGAGCCGGAAACGGTTGCCCGCTGGCAGCAAATGGGGCTCTACAAGAAGCTGCGCGCTTCCGCCGCTGGCCGCGAAAAATTCGTGCTGCATGATGGCCCTCCCTATGCCAACGGCAACATCCACATCGGCCACGCGCTGAACAAGATCCTTAAGGACGTCATCACCCGCTCGTTCCAGATGCGCGGTTTTGACTCGAACTACGTTCCCGGCTGGGACTGCCACGGCCTTCCCATCGAGTGGAAGATCGAGGAAGCCTACCGCGCCAAGGGCAAGAACAAGGACGAGGTTCCGATCAACGAATTCCGCCAGGAATGCCGTGAGTTCGCTGCTGGCTGGATCGAGAAGCAATCCGCCGAGTTCAAGCGTCTCGGCATCGAGGGCGATTTCGAACAACCCTATACGACCATGAACTTCCATTCGGAAGCCCGGATCGCTGGCGAGCTATTGAAGATCGCCAAGAGCGGACAGCTTTATCGTGGGTCGAAGCCGGTCATGTGGTCGGTTGTCGAGCGTACGGCTTTGGCTGAGGCCGAGGTCGAGTATGCCGATGTCGAGAGCGACATGATCTGGGTGAAGTTCCCTGTCGCAACGTACGATTTGGGTTTCAATCCTGACGCGGCTGCTTCGGTCGCTCGAAAGGATGAGCTTCGCTCCGATCTTTATCATGCATCCGTCGTCATCTGGACCACAACACCTTGGACCATCCCCGGCAACCGCGCGATCTCCTTCTCCTCGCGCTTCCCTTACGGCTTGTTCGAAGTCGAATCCGCTGAGAACGACTTTGGCCCACAGCCCGGCGAAAAGCTGATCTTCGCGACCAAGCTGGCCGACGAAGCCGCCAAGAAGGCAAAGCTGACATTTAAGCTCGTTCGTCCTGTCACTGCGGAAGAACTGGCTGCGATCACCTGCGCCCATCCGCTGGCCGACCTTGGCTACGACTTCGCCGTCCCACTTCTCGACGGCGATCACGTCACCGATGATGCAGGCACGGGCTTCGTCCACACAGCACCAAGCCACGGTCGCGAAGACTTTGACGCGTGGACCTCTAAGGCTCGCGAAATCGAAGCGCGTGGCATTTCGTCCAAAATCCCGTTCCCCGTTGGCGATGATGGTTTCTACACCGAAGATGCCCCCGGTTTCGGCCCATCGGCTGAAGGCGGCGCTGCCCGCGTTATGGACGACAACGGCAAGAAGGGTGACGCAAACGAGCGCGTCATCAAGGCGCTGATCGCGGCCAACAATCTGTTTGCCCGTGGCCGTCTGAAGCACAGCTATCCGCATAGCTGGCGCTCCAAGAAGCCGGTCATCTTCCGTAATACGCCACAATGGTTCGTATATATGGACAAGGAACTGGGCGATGGCACCACGCTGCGCTCGCGCTCACTGTCGGCCATCGACGATACCCGTTTCGTGCCTGCCGCTGGCCAGAACCGCCTGCGCGCCATGATCGAAAACCGCCCGGATTGGGTGCTGTCGCGCCAGCGCGCCTGGGGCGTTCCCATCGCCGTCTTTGCCGATGAGCATGGCGAAGTGCTGCTGGACGAGGCCGTAAACGCCCGCATTCTGGAGGCCTTCGAGGCCGAAGGCGCGGACGCATGGTTTGCCGACGGTGCCAAGGAACGTTTCCTCGGCAACGACCATGATCACGCCAAGTGGCATCAGGTGCGCGATATCCTCGACGTCTGGTTCGACTCGGGCTGCACGCACACCTTCACGCTGGAAGATCGCCCAGACCTGAAATGGCCTGCGGATGTCTATTTGGAAGGCTCCGACCAGCATCGTGGCTGGTTCCACTCGTCGCTGCTGGAAAGCTGCGCGACGCGCGGTCGTGCGCCGTATAACGCTGTCGTCACCCATGGTTTCACCATGGATGAGCAGGGTCGCAAGCAGTCCAAGTCGCTCGGCAACGTGGTGGCTCCGCAGGATGTGATGAAGGAGTCCGGTGCGGATATCCTGCGTCTGTGGGTCATGACCACGGATTACTGGGAAGACCAGCGTCTGGGCAAGGCCATCATCCAGACCAATGTCGATTCCTATCGCAAATTGCGCAACACCATCCGCTGGATGCTGGGCACGCTGGCGCACGACAAGGGCGAAGAGATTGCCTATGCCGATCTGCCGGAGCTGGAAAAGCTGGTGCTGCACCGTCTGTCCGAACTGGATACGGTCGTGCGCGAAGGCTATGACGCTTTCGAGTTCAAGAAGATCACTCGTGCGCTGATCGATTTCGCCAATGTCGAGCTGTCGGCTTTCTACTTCGATATCCGCAAGGATGCGCTCTATTGCGATGCGCCGTCGTCGCTGAAGCGTCGTGCATCGCTATCGGTCATCGCAAAGCTGTTCGATTGCCTCGTCACATGGCTTGCCCCGATGCTGCCGTTCACGACGGAAGAAGCGTGGCTTTCGCGATATTCCGACGCGGAATCGGTCCACCTCGTGCAGTTCCCGCAGATTCCAGCCGAGTGGAAGAACGAGGCGTTGGAAGCCAAGTGGGACAAAATCCGCAAGGTGCGCACGGTCGTAACAGGCGCCCTGGAAGTCGAGCGCCGTGAAAAGCGCATCGGCTCGTCTTTGGAAGCGGCTCCTGTGGTGTATGTTGCCGATCCCGAACTTCTGGCAGCGCTTGAAGGTCAGGATTTCGCGGAAATCTGTATCACTTCGGGCATCTCGGTCGCATCGGGTGAAGGCCCGGCAGAGGCCTTCCGTCTGGGCGAAGTGCAGAATGTTTCCGTCGAGCAGAAGCTGGCCGAAGGCCGCAAATGCGCCCGTTCATGGCGCATCACTACAGATGTCGGCTCGGACGCTGCATTTCCCGATGTCTCGGCGCGTGATGCCGCTGCACTCCGCGAATTGGGTGTAGCCATTTAAGAAAAGTGCCGGATGAATTGCACTTTGGGCGTTCATCCGGTAAACCTGCCTGAAAATGGCCGGATTTTAGCACCAATGCGGGCTGCCGGTCGTCTGGACGGCTTGGGCGGAAGGGTTTCCATGAGCATGACGCAGAGTTTTCGCATGTATGGCACGATTGCGGGCGCAGTGACTGTTGGCCTTGCGCTGAGCGCATGCACCAGCCCGACCTACGGCACGGGAAAGACTTCGGCTGAACAGCTGGTGGACGATCTTGGTAGCGCCACGTCGATTACGGGCAACCAGGACAAGCGTAACCTGAAATACAATCCGCGCCCCGGCCTCGTTGTGCCAGCACAGGCACGCGCAGATCAACTGACGCAGCCGCAGCAGAGCCTTGCCAACCGCGAAACCAACCCGCAATGGCCGGAAACACCGGAAGAGGCGCGCGAGCGTCTGCGCCAGGAAGCCGACGCCAACAAGGACAACCCGCATTATCGTTCACCGCTTCTCGCCGGTAACGGCACCAACGGTCAGATGACCGAAAGCCAGAAGTGGGAAGCCTTCCGCAAGGCCAAGGCCGACGCGCAAGGCGGCACCGTCGTGAATAGCAACCAGCGCAAATTCCTCACCGACCCGCCGGTTGAATACCGCAACTTGCCACAGGATCAGTTGGCTGACCTGGGCGAGCCGGAAGCGAAAAAAGAAAAAGAACGCAAGAAGAATGCAGCCATGGCCAACACTGGCAAAAGCTGGTGGAACCCGTTCCAGTAGGGGATTTTCTGGTTTGTGAGGCGGGTATGAACTTGCCTACGTCGTTGTCTTAAGGTCACGGCAAACTCAACCTCCGTCATCCTCGGGCTTGACCCGAGGATCTAACGAACCCCTACGTCAACGTGGTTAGATCCTCGGGTCAAGCCCGAGGATGACGTTGAGTGTGGGGCGAGCGTAGCAACCGCTCCAACCCCACCTACACTCCGCTATCATTCCGCTTCCCTTGAAAAAACCCACGCAAAATCTTCGCACTCTCCATCTCCGCCAAACCTGAATAAACCTCCGGCGCGTGGTGGCAGGTGGGCTGATTGAAAAACCGCACGCCACTTTCCACCGCGCCACCTTTGGGATCGTTCGCGCCATAATACAGGCGGCGGATGCGGGCAAAGGAGATGGCGGCGGCGCACATGGTGCATGGCTCTAGCGTGACGTAGAGGTCGGCGCCGGTCAGCCTTTCCTGGCCCAGTTCCTCGCATGCCATGCGGATAACGGCGATTTCGGCATGGGCAGTCACGTCGTTCAGTTCGCGGGTTCGGTTGCCGGAACGGGCAATGATGCGGCCATCCAGCACCAGCACGGCACCGATGGGTACCTCGTCACGGGAGCCCGCTGCTTGCGCTTCGGCAAGCGCCAAGTCCATGAAATGCGTCGTTTCCGCCATAGTTCGTGCAATTTCCTCTTAACCAGTGCCGCGTGACCTGATAGGACACGCCAAACAACAGGCAAACAACAAATGACATTCAAAGACAAGCCGAAGCGCGCTGGGGCTAAGACATTCGATCGGGATAGCAAGCCGAAGTCCTCCGGCAAGCCCGATGCCGCGCGCGAGAAAAAGCCGTTCGTGGCAAAAACGGAAAGCGCTGTCGCGGAGACCGCAGCGGCAAAACCCGAGCGTATTTCCAAGATCATCGCCCGCGCAGGTGTGGCCTCGCGCCGCGATGTCGAGCGGATGATCATGGAAGGTCGCGTCTCGCTGAATGGCGTGAAGCTTGACAGCCCCGTCGTGAACGCCACCCTCGATGACAAAATCGAGGTTGATGGCGAACCGATCCGTGGTGCCGAGCGTACGCGCCTTTGGCTCTACCACAAGCCGTCAGGTCTGGTGACAACCAATTCCGATCCGGAAGGACGTCCAACCGTTTTCGACAACCTGCCGAAGGAGCTTCCGCGCGTCCTGTCCATCGGGCGTCTGGATATCAACACCGAAGGCCTGCTGCTGCTGACCAATGATGGCGGTCTGTCGCGCGTTCTCGAACTGCCGACCACCGGCTGGCTGCGCCGCTACCGCGTTCGCGCCCACGGCGAAGTCGATCAGGCGGCACTCGATAAGTTGAAGGAAGGCATCGCTGTCGATGGCGTGCTCTACGGCGCAATCGAGGCGACGTTGGACCGCACCCAGGGCCGTAACGTCTGGATCACCATGGGTCTTCGCGAAGGCAAGAACCGTGAAATCAAGAACGTTCTCGGCGCTCTCGGCCTTGAAGTGAACCGTCTTATCCGTATTTCCTATGGTCCCTTCCAGCTTGGCGACCTGCCGGAAAGCCAGGTCGTGGAAGTGCGTGGCCGTATGCTGCGTGACCAGTTGGGTCCACGCCTCATTGAAGCGGCTGGTGCCAATTTCGATGCGCCGATCTATGATGCGGTTGGCGATGAAGACGAGGCCCCAGCTCCGCGTCCCGTCAAGTCCGAATGGACCAAGCGAGGTGCCGCGGAGCAGAACCCACGCGGTGGCAACTTTGCCGAAAAGCGAGATAATCTTCGCGATGGCGCGCAGGGAAAGCCGGATGGCAAACGTCCAGGCAAACCTTTCGCCAAGGGCCGTGATGAAGGTCAGGAAGATCGCGGCCCCAAGCGTCCACCAATGGGCAGCAACCGCACGGCCAATGTGTGGATGGCACCGGGTGCCAGGCCAACCCGCGACGGCAAGGAACGCAAGTCTTACCGGGATGAAGCCGAAAGCGTCTTCAAACCATCAGCGGAAGCCGATGCCCGGCGCGCGATCGTCAGACACAAGGATGTCGATGGCGAATGGATCCGCGCCGACAAGCCCGCGCAGGATGAAAGCCGTGGACGCGGCAAGGGCGGCGACCGTGGAGACCGCGGCGGCAAATCCTTTGGTGATCGTCCCGCCCGTGGTGGCGAACGCAGCGACCGCCCGTTCGGTGACCGCAAGCCACGTGAAGGCGGCGACCGTGCAGAGCGCCCTCGTGGCGAACGGTCGTTTGGGGACCGCCCGGACCGTGGCGGCAAACCTTTTGGTGATCGTCCCGCACGCGGCGGCGAACGCAGTGAGCGCCCCTACGATGACCGTAAGCCGCGTGAAGGTGGCGACCGCGCAGAGCGTCCTCGTGGCGAACGGTCCTTCGGGGATCGTCCAGACCGAGGCGACCGCCCCGCGCGTCCAGAAAGATCATTTGGCGACCGTCCGGCGCGCACTGGTGAACGCAGCGAACGCCCCTATGGCGACCGCAAGCCCCGTGAGGACGGAGATCGTCCACGCTCGGATCGTCCTTTCGGTGACAAGCCCCGTGGCGCAAAGCCGTTTGGCGATAAGCCGCGCGAAGGCAGGCCCTCTGGCGGCAAGCCGGGTGGTTCTGCAGGCAAGCCAGCGTTCGGAAAACCGCGCGGCGAGCGCTCCGAAGGCGGTTTTTCGGGCAAGGGTCCCGGAAACAAGGGACCTGGCGGCAGCGGTCCCGGTGGCAAAGGTCCGGGTGGTAAGCCGACTGGAAGCAAACCGACTGGAAACAGGGGAATGACGCGTAATGCGGATCGTAGGCGGTGAGTTTCGCGGCCGGTCACTGGCCGCTCCGAAATCGAATGCAATCAGGCCGACTATCGATCGTACGCGTGAAAGCCTCTTCAATATCCTGAGCCACGCTTATCCGGAAAGTCTGGATGGGACGCGGATTCTCGATGTCTTCGCCGGAACAGGCGCGGTGGGGCTCGAAGCCCTGTCGCGTGGTTGCCGCGTTGCCCTGTTCGTTGAAAACGGCGTCGAGGGCAGGGGTCTGTTGTGGGAAAATATCGATGCTCTCGGTCTGCACGGTCGTGCGCGCATTTTGCGCCGCGATGCCACCAAGCTCGGCAGCGTGAATAATATCGAGCCCTTCGATGTCTTGTTTGCAGACCCACCCTATGCTCAGGGGCAGGGCGAAAAAGCCTTTGTAGCGGCGCATCTCGGCGGTTGGCTGGTACCGGGTGCTTTGGCCATTCTCGAAGAACGCGCGGATGTCCTCGTGACGGTCGATCCGGCGTTCAAGCTGATGGAAAGTCGCACCTTCGGGGATTCCATCATGCATTTTTACCGCTACGAGCCTTGATACGTCTTTGCAGGCGGTGATGCACGAGGTTGCAGTCGTGCGTCACTCTCCTGTCGTCTTTGTGTCATAGAGCGGGAAGCGAAATGACTTGAAGGAGAGGCCGCACCCGTGGCTGAAAAGAAAAAGAAACTCTCTGGCAAAAAGCGTAAACGCGAAGAAGCTGCCAGAGAAGCCCGCGTAAAAGAAGTCCGCGATCCGACATTCGCGCTGGCCCTGGGTGGTGGTGGCGCACGCGGCATCTGCCATATCAATATCGTTGAAGCGCTGGATGAGCTCGGTATTCGTCCCACAGCCATTGCCGGTTCGTCCATCGGTTCCATTATCGGTGCCGGCATGGCCGCTGGCATGAGTGGCCGCGACATCAGAGAATACACGCTGGAACTGATGGGCAAAAAGGGCAGCGTTGCCAACAAGCTCTGGAGCCTCGGCCCTGCCTCCATGCGCCACGCCGTGTTCGGCTTTCGCCTGGGACAGTTCAATCTGGAGCTCGTTCTCGATGCTCTGCTGCCATCTGCGATGCCAAAGACCTTCGAAGGGCTGAAAATCCCGCTGAAGGTGACGGCAACAGATTATTATGCGCAGTCGGAGGTCATCGTCGAAAGCGGCGATCTGCGTCAGGCGCTTGCAGCTTCCTCGGCCATTCCCGCCCTGTTCATGCCCATTCGCATGAATGACCGCATCATGATCGATGGCGGAATTTTCAATCCGGTGCCTTACGATCATCTGCTGGATAAGGCGGATATCGTGATTGCGGTGGACGTGGTCGGCGGGCCGGAAGGCGATGGCACGACGATGCCCAGCCGTTTCGAGAGCCTGTTCGGTGCCAGCCAGTTGATGATGCAATCGGTGATCTCGTTGAAGCTGCGCATGCACCCGCCACATATTTTCCTGCGCCCGCCGGTCAACCGTTTCAAGGTGCTGGATTTCCGCAAGGCGCACGAGGTGCTGGCCGAATCCCAGGTCAGCAAGGACGATCTCAAGCGCCAGATCGAGATGCAGGTGGAGCTTTATCATCGAGGCCACGGCGTGGACGTGTAGGCATTTCCCTCAATTACCGGTGAAATGCCGCTTTGGCCTTGATGCGGCAGGTGCGCCGCAATAAATGAAGGTCAACGAAAGGCTTAACCCATGTCCTCAGATATCGATTCCTCCAAGCTTCTCGAGCGCGCTAGCGAACTGGTTGATATGGCCCGCCGCGCTGGTGCCGATGAGGCGGATGCCGTCATCGTGCGGTCGCGGTCGCAATCCGTCGGCGTGCGGCTCGGCAAGGTGGAAAGCACCGAGTCATCCGAGAGCGATGATTTTTCGCTGCGCGTCTTCGTCGGCAAACGCGTCGCCAGCGTTTCGGCCAATCCCGGTTTCGACCTGAAGACATTGGCGGAACGTGCGGTGGCCATGGCCAAGGTGTCGCCGGAAGACCCCTATGCCTGCCTTGCGGACAGCAACCGGCTGGCAAAGTCTTACGATGATCTGCAATTGTTCGACCCAACCGAAGTTTCCGCTGACCAATTGCGCGAAGCAGCGCTTGCGGCGGAAGAAGAGGCGCTCGCCGTTCCGGGCGTTAGCAATTCATCAGGTGCCGGTGCTTCCAGCGGCATGGGTGGCATGGTGCTGGTCACCTCGCACGGTTTTTCCGGCAGCTACATGGGCAGCCGCTTCGGCCGCTCCGTCAGCGTCATCGCCGGTGAGGGCACCAAGATGGAGCGCGATTACGACTATGACAGCCGCCTTTATTTCGCCGATCTCGACAAGCCTGAAGACATCGGCCGCCGCGCGGGTGAGAAAGCAGTCAAGCGCATTAATCCCCGGCAGGTCGATACCGGCAGCAATATAACCGTCGTGTTCGACCCACGCATCGCCCGCGGCTTTGTCGGCGGCATTGCCGGTGCCATCAATGGTGCGTCGGTTGCGCGCAAGACCAGCTTTCTGCGCGACAAGATGGGCCAGCAGGTTCTGAAAAAGGGCCTTGTTATCACCGACGATCCGCAGATCGTGCGCGGCGCGTCGTCGCGTCCTTTCGATGGTGAAGGCGTGCGCGGCGAAAAGCTTGTCATGATTGAGGACGGTGTTTTGAAGCACTGGTTCCTCTCGACATCGACCGCCCGCGAAATCGGTCTGGAAACCAACGGACGCGGCGTGCGCGGCGGAACGTCCGTGTCTCCGTCCTCCACCAATCTGGCGCTGGAGCCGGGCGATATCTCGCCGGAAGATTTGATCGCGCAGGTCGGCACCGGCTTTTATGTGACCGAACTGATCGGCCATGGTGCCAATCTGCTGACGGGCGAATATAGCTGCGGCGCAAGCGGCTTCTGGATCGAGAATGGCGAAAAGGCATTCCCGGTCTCCGAGGTGACGATCGCCTCCAACCTCAAGGATATGTTCATGCGGCTGACCCCTGCAAACGACATAGACCGCAAATTTGGCGTTGCTGCACCGACGATCGCTATCGAAGGCATGACCATAGCGGGACGCTGATAGCACCATTCATCGGTTGCTTTGGGGACAATGGCCGGTGCATGTTGATGCACCGGAGACAGCGAAATGAACGACAATAAAATGACAGATGTTGCAGGAGCCGACTGGAGTTCCGATCTCGGGCTCATTCTGGATGCCGCCCGCGAGGCTGGTAGAGTTGCGATGACATTTTTTCGCAAGGATCCTGAAGTCTGGTGGAAAAAAGGCCATTCGCCCGTCAGTGCTGCGGATTACGCCGCGAACGAAGCTCTGGAGACGATCCTTCGCAAGGCGCGCCCCGGTTATGGCTGGCTTTCGGAAGAAACCGACGACGATGAGGACCGTCTATCCAGAGACACGCTCTTTGTTGTCGATCCAATCGACGGAACCCGCGCATTTATCGGCGGCAAGGACACGTGGTGCGTCAGCGTCGCTGTCGTGCACCATGGCAGGCCCACTGCTGCTGTTCTCGTCGCCCCGGCCTTCAACGAGGAGTTTACGGCGGTTCTGTCTGGACCTGCCATGAAGAACGGTCAGGTGCTGTCTGTGTCGGATGCCAGTTCCGGAGACATCAAGCTTGCAGCGCCCGAAGATGTGATTGCGCAGCTTCCTGCGCATCTCAAATCACGCGTTCACCGCATTCCGCACGTGCCGTCGCTCGCCTATCGCTTGGCCATGGTATCAGACGGTCGTATCGACGGAACGCTGGTCAAGGCCAATTCCCATGACTGGGATCTGGCAGCGGCCGATCTCATTCTGGAGCGCGCCGGCGGGCAGCTTCTGGACCTGTCCGGAGCTCCACTGACGTATAACCGTCGTGAGGTCAGCCACCCCGAATTGTGCGCCGCAGCAAATCATTTGTTGCCAGACCTGCTGGAGCGGTTGAAGTCACCAGCCAGAGGTTGATTTTCAGCGGAAAATCCCGCAGATGAAGGCCTCACGGACCGGGACTGCGAAAGACACTCTGGATTTTTCGCATAAAATCCTGATCCTTTCGGTGAAGATCAGAACGTTGATAGTCTGCTAAAGACCCCCGATCCATCTGATCACAAGACTTTGAACGATGAGAAAGAAGAGAAGACTATGACCGTAGCGGGCAACGAAAAACAGCTTCTGCACCTGGTATTCGGCGGCGAGCTGGAAAATCTTCAGGACGTACAATTTCGCGATTTGAAGGCGCTCGACATCGTCGGCATCTTCCCAGACTATGCAACAGCACTCACAGCATGGAAGTCAAAGGCGCAGCAGACTGTGGATAACGCCCATATGCGTTATTTTATAGTGCATATGCACCGCTTGCTTGACCCGCAAAGCAAATAATCGCTGGTTTCCTACTTCCTTTGTACTATCGTGAATGGACAGGAGGTTGTGTGAGTCTGCGGGGACACGCATAACCTCTCCGGCCTCGACATCATTTTTTCGTTGGCCTTATGCTCTGAGACAAAAAAGACGTATTTTCATAAGAAGTAGGTTTCACGTCATCGACCCGAGGAATGTGGCGCTGTTCTCGGGACATTCGATGCTCAAACGAACGACAGGGCAACGCGGACAGTTCCATTTCATGGCGCGTCGCTCTGGTATCGATCACAGGGGAAAACATTGCGCGCATTGATCAAAGGCAGCATGTCATGAATAGCCGGATCGCACGTTTCGCCCTTTCGGGTTATAGAATTGCTGGTGTTGCCGCCTATCCCTTTGCCAGACCCTATTTGATGTATCGCTCTACAAAGGGCAAGGAAGACAAACGCCGCCGAATGGAGCGCTTCGGCCATGCCAGCGCAGACCGTCCGCGCGGCCCGCTGGTCTGGTTTCATGCTGCAAGTGTCGGCGAAACGCTGGCTCTCGTTCCGCTCATCCGCGAAATCCGCAAACGCGACATTCACGTTCTTTTGACCACTGGCACAGTCACGTCAGCAGAGTTGAGCAAAACCCGTCTGGGTGATGACGTCATCCACCAATATGTGCCGCTCGATATCAAGATTTCCATCAACCGTTTCCTGAGCTACTGGACGCCGGACGCCGCGATTACCGCCGAATCCGAGATTTGGCCCGTCACCATGATGGAGCTCGAGCGCCGCCATATTCCGCAGATACGCGTCAATGCGCGGCTTTCCGATCGCTCCTTTGGTCGTTGGCAGCGTCACTCTGAATTTGCAGAAGCTCTGTTCAGCAAGCTGGCTCTTGTCGTGGCGCAGTCCGACGTCGATGCCGAGCGCTTCCGTGATCTCGGTTCATGGCCTGTCGTGGTATCGGGTAATCTCAAGGGTGATACCGATCCGCCGCCGTGCGACGCTGCACTGCTGGATACCTATCGTCGCCAGATCGGCAATCGCAAGACATGGGCCGCGATCTCCACATTCGATGGTGAAGAAAAGGCCGCTGCTACCGTTCACGCAGCCATCAAATCGCGCGATGGGCAACTGACGCTGATCGTACCGCGGCACCCGGAGCGGGCGGATGATATCGAGGCCATGCTCAAGGGCATGAATCTGACCGTGGCGCGCAGAAGCCGCAACGATGTCATCACACCGCAAACGGATATCTTCCTTGGCGACAGCATCGGCGAGATGGGCCTTTACCTGCGGCTGACCGAGCTGGCTTTTGTCGGGCGTTCGCTAATGGCGGAAGGCGGTCAGAACCCGCTGGAACCGGCCATGCTGGGTTGCGCCGTTTTGTCTGGCGCGCATGTCCAGAACTTCCGCGAAGCCTATCAGAAGCTGCTGCGGTCCGGCGGCGGGCGGATTATCCGCGATGTGGAAATGCTGGCCAAAGCCGTGCATTACCTGCTGGTCAACGACAATGAGCGATACAAGATGATCGATGCCGGCGGCAGGGTCATTCAGGACATGCGCGGCGCGCTGTCTGCGACTGTGAAGGCGCTTGAGCCCTATATCAATCCTTTGACGGTGACGGCCAAACTTCAACCGCGCAGTGCGGCCGGCTGATCGTGGACGCCAAGGCTCCTGCAAAATCGCCCGCCGCCATTGCGGCTGTCCTATTCGACAAGGATGGGACGCTCATTGGCTATGATGCAAGCTGGGGTCCGAT
Source organism: Agrobacterium sp. DSM 25558 (assembly GCF_900100825.1). Lineage (NCBI taxonomy): Bacteria > Pseudomonadati > Pseudomonadota > Alphaproteobacteria > Hyphomicrobiales > Rhizobiaceae > Agrobacterium > Agrobacterium sp. DSM 25558. The sequence goes on from NZ_FMUD01000002.1 coordinate 218,938, forward strand.
CAACCGGGAGCTTGCAGCGATTGCCTCAAAAGGCGATACCGAACTGGCGGATAGACTTCTTCTCGCCTGCGGCATGGACCCCGTTACCGGCCACGTCCAGCCAGATAGCCTGCTTGCTGCTGGCAATACGGTGCAGATTGCCGAAGGGCTGGTGGCAGCCGGTTCTCCCTGTGAACTCGCTGAACTCACCCAACGACTCGACCGGCTGTTCACCGAGGCTGCGGGAAAATCGGTTGCCGTGACAGACCTCAAAGCCTTTTTCGCGCGCCTCAAGGGCAGGGGCTACCGGCTCGGCATCGCGTCGAGCGACAATGAAGCCTCCATTTGGCAACTTGCAAAACGCTTCGGCTTCGAAACCGATCTCGATTTCGTCGCCGGTTATGACAGCGGTCATGGCACAAAGCCACAGCCGGGCATGGTACTAGGCTTCTGCCAGGCAATCGGTCTGCCGCCGCACCGTGTGGCCGTGGTGGGAGACAACAATCACGATTTGCACATGGCGACCAATGCGAAGGCCGGTCTGCGTATTGCCGTGCTGACGGGCACAGGCTCGAAAGAGAGCCTGCGTGCGGATTCGGATTATTGTTTTGACGATATAACCGACCTCGAAGACCTGTTGCCGCAGCGGGCAGCCCCGTAGGGCTGAATTTCAGTGCTTTTTTGCCGCCTTTTTGCAAAATCCTTACCTTTCTGCGAGATAGCTTCTGCTACCACATTGGCAAAGCGGGAGTTTGGAGACTGATGGTTTCGGAAGCGCCGCCATTCTGGTGGGAACAGCCCGGTTGGCAGGCATGGGCTCTGACGCCCTTTTCTTATCTCTATGGCAAGGTTGCCGGGCGGCAGATGAGGACGTCGAAACGTGCGTCCGTGCCGGTTCCCGTCATCTGCATCGGCAATTTCACGGTGGGTGGCGCAGGCAAAACACCGACTGCGATCGCTATCGCCAGAGCCGCCATAGAAAAAGGTTTGAAACCGGGTTTTCTCAGCCGTGGCTACGGTGGCACCCTGGATGTCACCACGCTTGTGGATGTGGCCCACCATCGTTCCGTGGATGTCGGTGATGAGCCGTTGCTGCTGGCGCGCGAAGCAACCACGGTCATTTCGCGAAAGCGCGTCGATGGCGCGCGCAGGCTGGTGGCTGAGGGCGTCGATTTCATCATCATGGATGACGGGTTTCAAAGTGCACGGTTGACGCTGGATTACGCACTTGTGGTCATCGACACCCAGCGCGGCATCGGCAACGGTCATTTCGTTCCGGGCGGACCCGTCCGCGCACCGCTGTCCGAGCAGATGCGCCAGCTTTCGGCCATCTTGAAGGTCGGCAACGGGCAGGCGGCCGATGCCATTGTGCGAACTGCATCGCGCGCCGGCAAGCCTGTCTTCGTTTCATCCATCCAGCCCAGACCGCAGCCGGATTTTGCGGGCAAACGTGTGCTGGCCTATGCGGGTATTGCCGATCCGAACAAGTTTTATCAGACGGTCGAGCAGCTCGGCGGCGAGATCGTGGTGAAACGATCCTTTCCGGACCATCATCATTTCAGTGATGAAGACATTCAGAACGTGGCAGAAGAAGCCGCCAAATTTGATCTCTTGCCGGTTACGACAGCCAAAGATGCGGTGCGCCTTGCCGGACATCATGGCGGTGCGGCTCAATTGCTTGAACGCACGCTCGTCATCGAAATCGACATGAAGTTTGACGATCCGACTGCGCCGCAGTTAATCATCGAGGCCGCCTTCGAGAATTACAGCCGTCGTAAGCTCCAGAAACAATCATCGTGATGTAATTTGGCGATTATCACCTTGCCGAGGAACAATCGGGGCTTGCAGTGCTTCTCTTCATGAAGAATTCCAATTTGGATTGTTGTGAGGAGAAAACGATGGCGCAAGACAAGGTCGAGAAAAAAGTATTCACCCCGCGTGAAAGCCGCCAGGGTTTAAAGGGCAGTCCGGTGCTGATTATTCTGGTGATCAGTCTGCTGCTGGCAGGTGCAGTCTGGATCGTCGCGGAAACATGGGGCGAGTCGACGGCTCCCGCAACGTCTGAAGTGCAGCCAGCGCCAAGTCCGGGAACACCGGCTACGACGCCAAATCCGGGTGCGCAGGGTGCTAACACCTTCGATAACAATACGCCTTCCGGCTCGACACCGCCGACAGAGGGAACGGACAGAAACCCCAATTCCACAAATACGACCACCCCATAACGAAAAAAAGCCGGGCGATATGCCTGGCTTTTTTCTTGCTTTGTAAAGGTTAAGCAGCCTTTTGAGCAGCTGCATTTACCGAAGCAGTGGCGAGCTCAGTCAGCGCCTCGTCGGTTGTGGACTCTTCATTCAGCGTAGCTTCGAGAAGCGGTACGACCTTGGTGTGTCCAAGCTTTTCAGCCCAGGCTTTCAAGGTGCCATAACGGGTGATTTCGTAGTGTTCGACGGCCTGTGCTGAAGAGATCAGACCAGCATCAAGAGCAGCGGTGCCCTTGTAGTCTTCGATGATTTCTTCACCCTCGGCGATGATGCCCTGAATGGCTTCGCAGGTTTTGCCCTGAGCACGCTTGCCGATAAGCTCGAAAACTTCCTGAAGCCGTTCGATATGCCCCTGGGTTTCTTCCTTGTGCTTTTCGAATGCTGCTTTCAGCTTTGGATCGGTCGCGGCGCGCGCCATCTTTGGCAGTGCCTTCAGCACCTGACGCTCGGCGTAGTAGATGTCCTTCAGCGTATCGTAAAAAAGATCGTCTAGTGTTTTCTCGGCCATGTTCATCTCCCATTGAAAATCGTGCTTTTGCATTACACTCCGAGCTAACCAGCGTCGGGTGTGATCGTTCCTGCTGGGTCGCGCACAACTTCAATTATATTTTAGGGAAATGTGTTTTTCGGTCAGGCACTGCGTTTCTGATTGGGCAGGGCTCCGGCACGTTTTTCCGCCTCGAACGACGCGGCTGCATCGGCATAGGGCTCCTGACGAACCACGCTCCAGTAGCGCAGCTCATCGATCGGAATATGTTTACCGGTCATGGCACAGACGACATAGGAACCGGTCTGCACGATGCGCATATCGCCGTCGAGATATTCGATCTTGGCCTCGCGATTGCTGCCACCTTCAAATCTGTTCATTTGTCCTGTCTCCTGACGCTGAGTCTTTTTAACGTTGCTGCAGCCGGAATACCAGCGGCGCATGCGTGGAATATCTCAGCTTCTGCCAAAGAGCTTTTCGATGTCTGCAAGCTTGAGTTCGATATAGGTCGGACGTCCGTGGTTGCACTGGCCGGAGCCGGGCGTGTTTTCCATCTGCCGCAACAGCGCGTTCATTTCCTCCGGCCGCATGCGACGACCTGCCCGCACTGAGCCATGGCAAGCCATCGTGGCCGCGACATATTCCAGCTTGCTGGCAAGGCTGCCCGCCGTATGCCATTCGGCAATTTCATCGGCGAGTTGCCGCACCAGCCCCTGTACATTGACCTCACCCAGCATGGCAGGCGTTTCACGCACCGCCACAGCGCCCGGCCCGAAGCGTTCGATGGTCAGTCCCATGCTGTCGAAGTCGCTGGCATGCTGCATCAGCCGGTCGCAATCCTCTTCCGGCAAATCGATGATTTCGGGTATCAGCAGAACCTGCGATGAGGGACGCTTGGAATGCAGCGCTTTGCGAATCTCCTCGAATACGAGGCGCTCATGCGCTGCATGTTGATCCACGATCACGAGACCGTCTTCCGTCTGGGCGACGATGTAGTTGGCGTGAACCTGCGCCCGCGCAGCGCCTAGTGGATAACGAGAGGCCTCCGTCACCGCCGTCGCGTTCATGCCGATGTCGGCGTTATCCGCGCGCGCCGTGGGCATGCTGATGTCGGTGAACTGAGACTGAGGCGTTTCGTGCAGAGACAAACCACCTGAAACCAAAAGCGGGCGGGACGGTGAAGTGGCTGGCGACCATGCCTGTGATGAAAAGGGCCGCACGGTCGATGGGCTGTATCCGGGACGAAACGCATTCATCATCTGCGCAGCGCCGGTGGTTGCGGCGCGGTCTCCCTCACGGGCCAAGGCCTGACGCACTGCACCGACGATGAGCCCGCGAATAAGGCCGGGGTCGCGAAAGCGCACATCGGATTTGGCCGGATGCACGTTGACGTCCACCAATGCTGGGTCAAGCCGCAAAGCCAGAACTGCAATAGGGTAACGCCCATGCGGTATGGTCTCGGCATAAGCTCCGCGAATAGCCGAAAGCAGAAGTTTGTCCTGCACCGGGCGACCGTTCACGAACATATATTGATGTGCAGAGTTGCCACGATTGAAGGTTGGCAGGCCGGCAAAGCCGGTCAATGTCACGTTTTCGCGCTCCGCATCGATCTCGATGGCGTTATCCTTGAAATCCGCACCGAGAATCTGCGCCATTCGCGCAAGGTGGTCATCACCCGTTGCTGGAAACTCCAGCGTCGAGCGGTCCGTGCCTGAGAGCACGAAGCGGATATGCGGAAACGCAATCGCCATGCGCTTGACGATTTCGGTGATCGCCGCCACTTCGGCCTTTTCCGTCTTCAGGAACTTCAAACGCGCAGGCGTGGCAAAGAACAGGTCGCGTACTTCTACGATCGTGCCGGTATTGGAGGGAGCCGGTCGCACGGGTGAGAGCTTGCCGCCGCTCACTGAAATAATCGCACCTTCGGCGGCACCCTGCTGGCGGCTGGTAATCGTCAGCTTGGCCACGGAGCCAATGGAGGGCAGAGCTTCACCGCGAAAACCCAGCGTGCGGATATCGTCCAGCGCTGTGGAAATCTTCGATGTGCAATGTCTGCGGATTGCCAGTTCCAGATCGCCGGGCGACATGCCGCTGCCATTGTCGGCAATACGCACAAGCCCTTTGCCGCCCCCGGCAGTCGCGATCTCGATGCGCGTCGCACCGGCATCGATGGCGTTTTCGATTAATTCCTTGGCTGCACTGGAAGGTCGCTCGATGACCTCGCCTGCGGCAATCTGGTTGATGAGGGTCTCGGAGAGCTGTTTGATGGACATGGTGCTATTTTCGTGGATTCTTCCGTCTTGTGAAAGGAAAATCACACCGATTGCGGCAGATGTGTTGGTTGTCCCGCTAAATATTTCTGCCAAACAACGTTAAGCGCGTCTTAAGGGAAAGCTTCTACTGTGCAATCAGCTGGAAATGAATGCAGCATCTATGTCCCTTCGGTGCCGCCAAGGGAGGTGTGACGGAAAGCTGGGGCCGTTACATGATCTCAAACGTCTGCTTTGAGAACCCAACCCGCATGTCCAATAGTTTATCCATTTTCATGCGGTCATTGGCCGGCTTGTTGTGAGTGCATTTTGCCTTGAGACGTGCGTGTGAGGAATTGCAATGAAGGGTGAGGAGGCGGTCTGTGCAGACATTTACACTGCCATGCTCGACGCCGTTTGCGATTCGATTTCCTCTGCATTGATCATCTATGATCGCGACGACCATATCGTCTTCGTCAATCGTCGTGTTCTCAGCTATTTGCCTGTTTGTGAAACCAAGCTCACGATTGGCACCCGGCTTCGCGATTTCTTGGCCTCATTGTACGATGGCCGAAAGACAGCGGACAGCGATTTGCTGCCGCGTGGTGTCGAGCGGGACGATTGGGTCGCCGAACAACTGTCCTCCCATTGGAAAGAGCGCTCCGAAACGGTGGAGCAGCGCGCTGGCGGCAGATGGCTGCGCCTCGTCAAGAGACGCTTTCCGTCCGGCCTGGGCATCTGCGTCATCTCTGATATTTCCGAGCAGAAGAAGCGCGAAGATCAGTGGCGTTCAGATATCGAACGTGTGCAACTGACCGAAGAAATTCTCGACACGTTACCCCTTTCAATTTTCGTCAAGGATCGTGACACCTACTACGTTGCCGTCAACAAGGCGGGGTGCGCCCTGTTGGAAACATCTGCCGATCTCATTCTTGGTCGTACTGTTTCGGATATCCATGCAGAGCCGCTCGCCTCGCGTATCGATGCCATGGATCAACACGTTCTTGAAACAGGCACACCTGCCATTCTGCCGGAGCGGGTCACGCGGCTGACGGGCGAAGAAGTTCTCGTCATCACGAGAAAGCAGCGTGTGGGCAAGCCTGGCCGATATTTCCTCGTAACGACGATGGACGACGTGACCACATTTGCGACGGCGGATGCCGATGGCAAAGGCGTCATTCGCGGGCTGGAGCACATGTCTTTCACCCCGTCGTCTTATCTGGAGGACGAGCATCATCAGTCCTCGCAGATATTGACGGGTCGCAGCATTCTTCTCGTCACGCCCAATGACCATCTCGGAGAAGTAGCGCGCAAAAAAATGGTCGCCGTTGGTGTCGATTGCGCGGTCGCGAAAAGCCAAGCCGAAATGAAGGCCTTCATCGAGTTTGCCACCTCGGCCAACGTCCGGATCGACCTCGTGATCGTCGATGTGCAACTGGATATCGCCTGTCTGGATCTGCCGCAGACCTATGGCCTGGATGCCATGACTGCCGATGATTTTCAGTTGGAAAGTTCTCTGATCAACCAGATGACGCGCCATTTCCGAAATAAGCATCAAGCGTTATCATCGACGCAGGCGGATGGTAGTCTGGAAATCTGCACCGGAAGCACACCGGCATCCACGAAAAAAACGACACTCGATGTTCTTGTCGTGGAAGACAACAACATCAACCAGATCGTTTTTTCGCAAATCCTCGAAAGTCTGGGGCTGAGCTACAAAATTGCCGCCACCGGCAAACAGGCATTGCAGCTTTTCGAACAGGAAAAACCATCCTTTGTTTTGATGGACACGACGCTGCCGGATTTCGATGGTTTCGAAGCAACACGCCGATTGCGCAAGATGATGGGAGCGGAGCGCGCCCGTACCCCCGTCATCGGCGTCGTATCGCTGGCTTTCGAAGGTGATCGTCAAGCCTGTCTGGATGCTGGCATGGACGACATGCTGCTGAAGCCGGTCAGCCCTGACATGGTGGAGATATTGCTCAAGCGATATCTGCCGGAAAGCCAACATCGTATTCGAGGATGATTGATGCAAGTGGCGGAATCCTGTGAAAATCGATGGCTATTTCGCAGACTTCAGCAATAGTGGTATTTTAAGAATCACATATCATTCTCAGCAAAACTTCCCACAATCTGTTGTTCAGGATGCGCGCATGAAATTGCTAGAGCCAAATGCGCCGCATGTAAGCCAGCACGAGTTGCAGGCCATGGCCTACAGCGATCCGCTGACAGGTCTGGGAAACCGGTACCGGCTGCGTGATAAAATCCGCATGCTGGCAGCAGAGCGCGCCAGCGACCCGGCACCTTTTACCATCGGTGTAGCGAATATTGACGGTTTCAAACCGATCAACGATCTTTTCGGCGTCGAGGCGGGGGATGAAATTCTCTGTCAGGTCGCCCATCGCCTCAAGGCCTGTGTGCCGGATGGGGCTGTCGTGACCCGTCACGACGGCGATGAGTTCGCCTTCGTCCTGCCACTCGTCTTCGAGCGCTCAGGCGCAGAGCGCGTCGGACATATGATCAAGGACGTGCTGTCTGCACCCTATGATCTGGGAGACCGGAACGTTCGTCTGTCCTCATCCTTCGGCTTTGCAATCTACCCCTTTGCGGGCGAAGAGTTCGAGGATTTGTTGAAGAGCGCGGAAACCGCGCTTTATCGTTCGAAGCGACGTGGCAGTGGCCAGATCACCGTTTACTCGCGCGAAATCGCGCAGGAAATGAAGCGCGCGACGCAGCTTGAACAGGCGTTGAGAAACGCCATCATCAACGACGCCGTTGACGTGCATTTCCAGCCGATCGTGCGTCTCAACGATGCGACTGTCATTGGGTTCGAGGCGTTGGCGCGGTGGAACGATCCCGACTTGGGTTTCGTGTCGCCCGCCGTCTTCGTGCCACTGGCTGAAGAACGCGGCTTCATCGATGCTTTATCGGAGACGCTGTTGCGCAAGGCCGCGGAAGCCGCACTTTCCTGGCCACGGGAGCTGTTTTTGTCCTTCAACCTGTCCTCCGCACAGTTGATGGACCCTGGTACAGCGGAGAATATCCTGTCGATCCTGCGGCGCGTCGGCCTCGATCCGCGTCGGGTGGAGTTGGAGATTACTGAAACGGCGGTCATGACATCGGCCGATACCGCGCAGCGCATCATCACCGAGCTTCAGCAGGCTGGCGTTCGTATTTCGCTGGACGATTTCGGCACCGGCCAATCGAGCCTTGGGCGTTTGCGTGATTTCTCATTCGACAAGGTCAAGATCGACCGCGCCTTCGTCTCACGCATCAGCACCGACCGCCCGTCGGAACATATCATCAAGGCTATTGTTGCCATGTGCGACGGGCTGGATCTCGAGGTTGTCGCAGAGGGCATCGAGGATAAGACCGAGGCGGAAAAACTGCGCAGCCTCGGCTGCGCCATGGGCCAAGGTTATTTCTATGGTCGACCAGTGGATTCTGCGGCAACACACCGCTATCTGCAGGAAAATTATCGCGATATGTCAGCCGGTGGCCGCGACTTCGGTTAGTGATCCTTTTCCAATGTTGCTTCGTTCCCCGTCATCCCGCACTTGATGCGGGATCCAGTCAGCCCAAGTCCTTGGGCTGAAAGAACGTCTTACGCCGCGCAGACGCGCGTCTACTGGACCCCGCAGGAAGTGCGGGGTGACGGATGTAAAGGTATTTCCGCCAAACTGTCCTTCAATTTGAACCGGACACCGGTGCACTTGATGCGGAATGACGGAGAATGTTTCGATCATCCCAAAAGGGGCTAAACCCTATAAGCGCCATCCAGCACGCCGTTTACCGCGATACCAAGATCGAGAGTCGTTCCGTAAAGCGGATTGGCCTTGATCGTCTCGTCGTCCAGACCTTCGCAGGCGGAGGTAACGGCAAGGCGATTGGCGGCAGCACCGAAGAAGACCGGGCAGGTTGTCTGTTTTGCCGGGACTTTGTATCGGTCGAGATGCTGTCCGGTCGGCGAATAGCGGTCTACGGCACCGGCACCCCATCGCGCGTTCCAGATGTTGCCGTCCGCGTCGCAGACAGCGCCGTCCATGCCACCCTCTTTTCCTGCCTGATCGATCAGGACTTTGGCCGAGCTGGTTGGAAGGCCCGTCTGTGGGTTCAGCGGCACGCTCATAAGCTTGTTCACTTTTGTATCGACATAATATCCTGTCGCGCCATCCGGTGAAAAGCAGATGGCATTGGAGATGCTAATATTGTCGAACAGCGTCGTCACCACGCCCTTGGCCACGTGATAGATACCGCCCGCACCGTTTTCCGCCTTCTTGCCCATGGTGCCGATCCACAGCGCGCCGCTCTGGTGCACACGCCCGTCATTGGAACGGTTGCCGGGTTTACCGGGCTCGAAATCGACATGGAGGAAGAGGTCGCCCGTTGCCCGGTCACGAATGAACAGGCCTTCGTCGGACGCCAGCAATTGCCGCTTCTCGTCGATGCGTGCTACGACGCTCGCCATAAAGGGCAGGGCGTGGACGGTTTTCTCGCCGGTTGCCGGATCGAGTTCGTGCAATTCCTTGCCGAGAATATTCAGCCAGCAAAGCTTGTTGCTCAGCGGATCGAAACTCGGTCCTTCGCCAAGATGCATCTGTGTCGCGTCCAGCACCGTGCCTGCAAATTCGTGGATATCAGCCATGGGTTATGCTCCGATCGCAATGTCGTAGGCTTTGATGGTGAGCAATGCGCGTTCGCGAACGTCCGTCGCCGTCATGCCCGGCTTGTAGAGGCTGGTGCCGAGACCGAAGGCGGTTACGCTGATGCTGGTGTAATCGCTGAAGTTCTTGTCGGAAACGCCGCCGACAGCCGCAACCAGCGTATCCTTGGGCAGAATGGCGCGGATGGCGTTGATGCCGGATGGGCCGAGGACGCTGGCGGGGAAAAATTTCAGACCGGTGGCACCGGCTTTCAATGCCAACAGAGCTTCCGTCGGGGTCAGCACGCCCGGCATGGTGACCATGCCCTTTTCGCGCGCCGCCGTGATGACTTCGACATCGACGTTCGGGCTGACCATCAGCTTGCCGCCTGCCGCATCGAGCTTCGCGACATCGTCGACGGTCAGCACGGTGCCGGCACCGATCAGCGCATCTGCCGGGGCAAGCTTCGCGGCGATCTCGATGGAGCGGAAGGCGTCTGGCGAATTGAGCGGAATTTCAATGGCGCGCAGGCCGCTTTCCAGAAGCACGCTCACCACGCCCTCTGTTTCTTCTGGCCGGATGCCGCGCAGAATGGCGACGAGTGGGTATTTCATTTCGGGGAAGGGAATACGCATTCTAAATTCTCCTCAGTGCCAGATGGCATGTGCAGCGGCGACAAGCCCGTGGCGAACGGCTTCATCGGCATCGATGGTTACGAAATTGATGGACAAGGCGTCGAAGGCCGCCTTGTAAAGCGCGCCCAAAGCGCCGGATGCAATAAGCACCACCTTTGCGCTTTTCGGTGCGGTGGAATGAGCTCCGGCGATCTCCAGGCCGATCATGGTACCGGAGAGCTTCGCCTTGGCGTCTGTTGCGGAAAGGCCGTGCAGCAGTTGCCCGGACCGGACTGTAAACAGCCGGTTCGTCGCCATTTGTGGGTTGGCGTAGCTGTCCGAAACTGCGGCGCGGAAGGCAGGCAGATCACCGGTGAAGGCTTCCGCGTCAGAAACGGCATGCGACAGGATGGAGTGTTTGGAAATGACGTCGAACAGTTCTCCGGTCATGAATGTGGAAAAGCCCGTGACCTTCAGATTGCTGACGCTGACCCATTTGGAATGCGTGCCGGGCATGCAGACCAGTTGATCGCCGGTTCTGTAATCGGCAGACAAGGCACCCAGAAGCTGGGTTTCCTCGCCGCGCATCACGTCAGGTGTTTCTGTCGCGCGCTGGGCAAGCCCTGGAAGAATACGAATATCGTCAGCCTGGCCCGGTACGCGCACCGCACCCTTTAAGACATCCGAGAGATCGGCGGGCACATCCACATAACCGGCCTCGACCCAGCCCTGCCGCGCTCCTGCCATACCGCAGATGATGACGGGAAGGCCTGATGGTGCGGAAAGGGCGGCGAGATGGGAGGCCAGCACCTCGGGAAAACCGGTCCGCATGGCGGTTGTCATGCCTTCGGAACTGCGTCGTTCGCCCAGTATCTCGCCGGATTTGCTCATCAACCAAAGCCGGAAACTGGTCGTACCCCAGTCCACGGCAACAAATGCGGCATCGGCCATTACAAAAGACCTCCATCAATGATGATTGTTTGGGCCGTCATGGCGGCAGATGCCGAAGAGGCAAGAAAGAGACAGGGACCGACGAGATCGTCCGCCGTCAACGCGCGCTTGATGCACTGGCGCGCAACGCCCTGCAAAATCGAATCGTCCGTTAGCCACAGTTCCTTCTGCCGCTCTGTCACGATCATGCCTGGGAGAATAGCGTTGACGCGAATGGTTTCCGTGCCCAACCGTCCGGCAAGGCTTTTCGTCAGGCCGACGATGCCCGCTTTGGCCGCGGCATAGGCCGGCAATTCGCCCATGTTCAGCAGATAGGAAATGGACGAGAAATTGATGATCGAAGCGCCCTCGGCCTTGCGCAGATAGGGCAACGCCGCCTGCGTCACAAAAAACACCGGCTTCAGGTTTACCGCGTGGTTTGCATCCCAATAATGGCTGGTCACAGTGTCGATATCGTGTCGATCATCCCAGGCCGCGTTGTTCACCAGAACCTTGATGCCATCAGTCGCGTCCGCCGCTGCCTTCACGGCATGTGCCAGTTGCGACTGGTCGCGAAGGTCGGCTTCGATGAAAGTCACAGGATGCCGCGTTCTTGTGGATAGATTCTCGACAAGGCTCTGGCTGGCCGACACATTGATGTCGATGAAGGCGACTTTTGCGCCTTGCTCGGCAAAAGCCGCGACCAGCGATGCGCCGATGCCGGAGCCTCCGCCGGTGATAAGGACGCCCTGGTCCGCGAATTCGGAAAACTGCCCAGAATTTTCCGCCATCACGCCTCCCAGCACGGATTGCAAGTTCCATTATTTGGAACTAAGTTTCATTTGACGGAATATTGCCCTTTCCCTCTTTGAAATGTCAAGCGCAGCAATGTCGCACATGGAGATAACATGGCGTCCCATCTTACCGAAAATACAACGGATAGCACCACCGGCACGCTGGGAAAGGCAATCGCTTTGCTGGAACTGGTCGTCATGTCGCCGCAACCGCTTCGCTTTACCGATATTCTTCAGCGCTCCGGTCAGCCGAGAGGCACGCTTCACCGGCAACTGGTGCATCTGCTGGGAGAGGGCCTGCTGGAACAAAAGGAAGACCAGACTTACGTCGCGGGTGTGCGACTTCTGACATTCGCATCGCAGGCATGGAGCGGTAACGATCTACGCTCCATTGCCGCACCGCATTTGCGCATATTACATGAGAAGACCCAGGAATCGGTGCATCTCGGCGTCCTGCGGGGTGCGGAAATCATCTATCTCGACAAGATCGACGGCAAGCATGCGGTACGCATGTATTCGCAGATCGGCCGTGTTTCGCCAGCCTATTGTACGGGGGTCGGCAAGGCAGCGTTATCGCTCCTCCCGGAATCCGAGTTCTCTAATATTTCTAAAACCATCGCGTTTCATCCCTATACGTCAAGTACGATCATTTCTGCAACCAAGCTAAAACAGGAAGTCGACACTTTTCGCCTGCGTGGTTTCGGCTTCGATCTGGAAGAACATGAGAGCGGAATTCAGTGCATAGCGGTTCCCATTGCCGCACCGGGCCAGCGTTTTCACGCTGCCATCTCTGTTACCGGCCCGGCTTATCGCCTAACGCGTGAGCGCTTGGAGGCGTGGTCGGGGATCGTCCGTGAAGCAGCGCAGAATATTTCTTCAGATTTATTGGTGCGCCTGCCGCCAACGCACGAGTGAGCAGATAGAAACCGCGCCCGATTGTACAATAACAATACTGGGCTTCAAAAGTATGATTGATGACTGCAATCAACTTTTGTTTGCAAAAAAGTAGCTTGTTGATATTCATGCCTTAGCAAATTTGTGCTATGTAATCTCTTCTTTTAAGCCGACCTCGCAAAGAATCAAAAATCAATGTTGACCCCTGAACTTTCCCCTTCTTCGCATCCCGGTGCGGAATGTGCGCAGGACGTGGAGCAGTTAAAGACGCAGTTCGATATATTCCGCTTTCTGAAGAAAATAACCGAAGCATGGGGGATGAAGGCCTTCATGGTCATCAACCTTCCGTCCCATATCGCGCTGGAGTTGTCACAATATACTGTCATCACCAATTGGCCAGCAGAGTTACTGCACCAGTATGATCACGAAGGTTTGCTTTCGCGCAGCAACGTGCTTCGGACGCTAAAGCAATCCAGCGTTCCGTTCCGGGTCGATCTTGAATTCACGACGCGGGGTCACGACGATGTTATCGCCAAGAAAATTTCGGATCTCTTTGGTCGTTTTGGCATGACGAGCGCATTGTGGTTTCCGGTACAAGATCCTTCCGGCCAGAGAGGCGCAGTGTCGTTTCATGGCGACAACATTGATCTGGCACCACGCTGCGTCGCTGAAATTGCTTATATCTCAGCCCATGTTTTCAGCCGTCTCGCTTACGTCCGCAGCCTTGATTCTCGAATCCCCGAAACGCTGACGGATCGCGAGATCGACTGTCTGAACTGGACTGCTGCCGGCAAGACCAGCGCGGAAATCGCCGAAATTCTCACGCTCTCGGAACATACAGTCAATCATTACCTGAACCGCGCAACCAAAAAACTCAACACGGTCAACCGCACCCAGGCCGTGGCAAAAGCATTGCGTGTCGGTATTATAAAGTAGAAATATTTTCGATTTTTCCATTGTTATCTGCATGAACGTAAGCAATTCTTGGGTTGCTCGTGGCAGAGGAGATTCGTTTGGCGGCTTCGAAAAGCTTCAAGGCTGGGTTTTCTCCGACAATCGATTGCGCTGTGCTCGTTGTCGCAGCCGAAAAAGGTTTCGATACCGACGAGGGTCTTTCTTTGGAGCTCGTGAAAAAGCCAAGCGCAAGTGACCTGTTGGTCGCGTGGGGCGCTGGCGATCTCCACGGGCTTCACCTTCCTGCCTCCTTGCCTGTCGCCTCGGCTCTTGGCCTGCCGGATATGCCCGCTGACCTCGTTGCGCCATTCGTTCTGGCGACAGGAGGTGCAACGCTTACTGTCTCGCAGATCCTGCACGATGATCTCGCCGAACAGGGAATGAAGATACCCGATCCCGCCACCGTCGCCCGCGCTGTTGCGCGCGTTGCGGCATCGCGGCAAATTGCGAAGCTGAAACCATTGGTGTTTGCCGTCGAGCATCTTCTGGCGGTTTCAGTGTTCGAGTTGCGGTATCTGTTGGGCAGTGCGCATCTCCACACGGATCGCGATGTCACTATGGTTGCAGCCTCACCGGCAGATATGCCGGACATGCTGGAGGCAGGTGAGATAGACGGCTTTTACGTCGGTGAACCCTACGGTAGTACAGCGGTTCTGCGCGGAACGGCGCGTATCATCACCACGAAATCGCACATCTGGCAGAATGCACCGGAAAAAGTCCTGGCGCTTTCACGCGACTGGGCAAGTGCCCAGCCAGCCACATTGGAGGCGCTGCTGCGCGTGCTGTACCGCGCTGGTGAATGGTGCTCAAGCCACGCCAATATCGAAGAGCTTGCGGGCATTCTGTCTGCTCCGCATTATCTGGACGTAGACGGCGATCTGATTCTGCCTGCGCTCACAGGCTATATTTCGCATTCCCCAGCCCGCATGCTGGAATGCCCCGGCTTTTTTTCCACCAGCGGCAAGGCAGCGAATTTTCCCTGGCAGAGCCAGGCATTGTGGTTCTTTAGTCAGATGCTGCGGTGGAAGGATTGCCCCCCGGAATTTGCCGAGGACGCCAAGGCTTATGAGGCGGCATGCCAGGCCTTTCGCCCGGACCTCTTCCGCAAAGCGATGAAGCCGATCTTCGCGCCCGTGCCGGCCGCCAATATGAAGCTTGAGGGAACATTACAGGTGCCGGTCCACGTCGGCGCATCGCGGTCCGACCTTATTCTAGGCCCCGATGCCTTCTTCGACGGACGAATATTCGATCCCGAAAAGCTGGGGGCTGGCAGCGAAAGCTGAGACGTGGTTGTTACCGAAGTCAGCCATTTATGCTTTATCATTGGCGAAACGAGCGCGGTTGGTTATTGAAGACCGGCGCATCGGGCGCAATGGATACCGGCATGACACAGGGCGATAAGAAGCAGATCGAGCAGGCATTGGAGAGCGTTGTCTATCCGGGCGGCGATAAAAGCATCATCGCGCTTGGCATGGTGTCGGAAATATTCATTGCGGATGCCAAAGCCTATTTCTCCATCACCGTTCCGGCTGACAAGGCCGATGACATGGAGCCCTTGCGACTTGCGGCCGAAAAGGCAGCGCTGAGCGTCTCCGGCCTAAAAGCGGCCATGGTTGCGCTCACGGCAGATCGCAAGCCAGGCTCCGCTCCTCCGCCCAAAGCTGCACCCGCACCTGGACCAGCAAAGTCGGCACCGCAGCCGCGCACCAAGGCTGGTGTTCCCGGTGTTGGCGCGATTATTGCCGTGGCGTCCGGTAAGGGTGGGGTGGGAAAATCCACGACGTCCGTCAATCTGGCGCTTGGGCTTCAATTGCTGGGCTTACGCGTCGGCATTCTGGACGCGGATATTTATGGCCCGTCGCTGCCCCGATTGCTGAAGATTTCCGGTCGACCGCAACAGGGCGAGGGCCGCGTCATCATGCCGATGGAAAATTACGGCCTCAAGGTCATGTCCATGGGCTTCCTGGTGGATGAAGAAGCGGCGATGATCTGGCGCGGGCCGATGGTGCAGTCTGCCTTGATGCAGATGCTGCGCGAGGTCGCGTGGGGAGAACTCGACGTGCTGGTGTTGGATATGCCGCCCGGCACGGGAGATGCACAGCTGACCATTGCCCAACAGGTGGCGTTGGCGGGGGCCGTTATCGTATCGACCCCGCAGGATATGGCGCTGATCGACGCCCGCAAGGCCGTCACCATGTTTCACAAGGTCGAAGTGCCGATCCTCGGCGTCATCGAAAATATGAGCTACTTCATCGCGCCGGATACGGGCGCGCGCTACGATATTTTCGGCCATGGCGGCGCAAAGGCGGAAGCGGAGCGCATAGATGTGCCTTTCCTCGGAGAGGTGCCGCTGACGATTTCCATTCGAGAGCTGTCGGATGCTGGAACACCAGTTGTCGTGGCGGAGCCAGATGGGCCGCAGGCGCAGATTTATCGTGATATTGCCCATAAAGTCTGGGCGCAGGTTGGTGCCGGTCTGCGCAGGCCCGCACCACGGATCGTGTTCGAATAATGGGCAGTCATTGATGCGCCATGCGCATAGCACTCGGTCTTTCGCCCGCGCCCAGGTAGAAATTCATGCCGACTTTCGTTTATTGCGGGAGATTTCGGTGCGCGACGTCATCTGTGATCATCTGTTAAAATACTGAAATACATTGATTTTTATCAAAAAATTAGAATGTTGCTGCAATGGTGTCTCGCAAGTGGTGTGGTCTGCTTCCTGCGTCGCATCGTCTAGGTCGGCTAGGCCTGTTAAAAAATACTCCTTGATTCTTATGGGCATAGGGAGCATAGGCCGCGCCGTTTGATCCGCCGTCCATCCCGGACGTTTGCGGAAGCCACACATGATGTGTTAGAGCAGCCTACCGGCATTTGTCGGTGTGCTGACCGGAGAAACTGATTGATTAAAGCCTATCGCTCGAATTGCGAGGCAATCAGCCTGTCGGCGGACCATTCGGTCCCGCAGATCTCGGACGATATTGTCTGGATCGACCTCATCAACCCGGAGCGAGCCGAAGAGATTTTCGTTGAAAAGGCGCTTGGTGTCGAGCTGCCAACCCGCGAAGATTTGAAGGACATCGAGCCGTCCAGCCGTCTTTATGTGGAAGATGGCAATGTTTTCATGACGGGTTCGCTGGTTTGGAATGCAAACTCCAAGGACCCTCGGCTCACAGACGTCGCCTTCATTCTGGCTGGCAAAAGGCTTGTCACCATTCGCTATGCGGAACCGAAATCATTCAACCTTTTCACCGCAGCCATTACCCGTGTGCCGCATGAGATGCGCAGTGGTGCCGCCCTTCTTTTGAAGCTTCTTGAGACCATCGTGGACCGCACGGCAGAGATTTTGGAGAATTCCGTTGTTGGCATCGATACGGTCGCCGCAGGCATTTTCGGAGAGCAGGCGCGCAGCAAACGCAAAGCACCGCGCTATCTGGAAGACAAGATCGCGGATATCTCCGCCTATCACCGACTGATATCGAAGGTGCGGGATAGTCTGGCGTCACTGGCCCGCTTGCAATCTTTTCTGCAAGCCACACCAAATGTGCAGCAGGATAAGGAAGCCAAGGAAACGGGGCGCTCGATTGGCCGCGATATCCAGTCCCTGTCGGAGCACGCCTCGTTTATATCAGGCAATCTCACCTTTCTGCTGGACGCGGCGCTCGGCATCATCAATGTCGAGCAGAACGCGATCATCAAGATTTTCTCCATCGCGTCGGTCGTTTTTCTGCCGCCAACGCTCGTGGCATCTGTTTACGGAATGAACTTTAACGTCATGCCGGAGTTGCAGTGGTCCTATGGGTATCCACTGGCAGTCATCGTCATGCTTGTCTCGGCTATTATTCCGTTCATTTTTTTCCGATGGAAGGGCTGGCTCTAACCGGTCAGAATCAACATGTCTCATACCTTGGATAAGGAAGACCTCGGCAAGCCGGAGGCGGATGATCACCGCCTGAAAGGGTTGTTTGCGGCCATGCTGGGTTCAATCGGCGTCGTCTACGGCGATATCGGTACCAGCCCGCTCTATGCCTTCCGCGAAGCCCTGAAGCCAATATCTGGCGACGGTTTGACCGAAGCGGAGATCATCGGCCTCATATCGCTGATGATCTGGTCTTTGACCATTATCGTCACCATCAAATACATCTGTTTTCTGCTGCGGGCGGACAATGATGGCGAAGGCGGTACATTGTCGCTTCTGGCGCTTTTGATGAAGTCGGCGGGCAGCAAGCGCGGCGTGCTGATCATGCTGGGCCTTATCGGCGCTGCCCTCTTCATGGGCGATGCCATGATCACGCCAGCCCTTTCCGTGCTGTCGGCGGTGGAGGGGCTGAAGCTCGTCACTCCGCAGATGGATTCCTTCATCATCCCCATCTCTGTCGTCATCCTCGTCGGCCTATTTGCCATCCAATCTCACGGTACCGAGGTCGTGGCCAAGTTCTTCGGCCCGATCACCGCTGTCTGGTTTTTGGTCATGGGCATGGTGGGCCTGCTGCACATTTCGGATGATTACAGCATTCTCTACTCCTTCAATCCGTACCACGCCGTCGAATTTCTGCTTGCCGAAGGATTTTACGGCATCGTCGTTCTCGGTGCCGTGTTCCTGACGATCACCGGTGCCGAAGCGCTCTATGCGGATCTGGGGCACTTCGGTCGCAGACCCATTCAGTGGGCGTGGTTCGTGCTGGTCTTCCCGGCACTGACACTCAATTATCTCGGTCAGGGCGCGCTGGTTCTCAAAGACCCGACCGCTATGTCCAACCCGTTCTACCTGATGTTCCCGCAGTGGGCTCTGCTGCCAGCGGTTATTCTCGCAACGGCCGCTACCATCATCGCCAGCCAGGCGGTCATTACGGGTGCCTTCTCACTCGTGCGTCAGGCCATCCACCTCGGCTATCTGCCGCGCATGGAAATCCTCTTCACGTCAGAGACCAATACGGGGCAGATTTACCTGCCTTCGGTCAACACGGTCCTGTTGTTCGGCGTCGTTGCGCTGGTGCTGACGTTCAAGAGTTCCGACGCTCTGGCCACGGCCTATGGTATCTCGGTAACGGGCGCGATGGTCGTTACCAGCCTGCTGTTCTTCCAATTTGCCCGCAGTCATTGGAAGTGGTCGAAATCTCTGGCGATGCTGGTGATTTTCCCGTTCATCTCGCTGGAGCTCATCTTCCTCGGCGCCAATCTGTTGAAAATCCATGACGGTGGCTACGTACCGGTGCTGCTGGCCATGGCCTTCGTCATCATCATGATGACATGGCAGCGCGGATCGAAAATCCTGTTCGCCAAGACACGCCGTACCGATGTCCCGTTGAAAGCCTTCGTCGCATCGGTCGAAAAAGAAAGCTCGCATGCGCCGGTGCGCATTCCCGGCACGGCCATCTTCCTCACGGGCGATCCCGAGACGGCACCTGCGGCGCTGCTGCACAATCTCAAGCACAATCACGTCCTGCACGACAAGAACGTGATCCTCACGATCCGTACCGAAGACACGCCGCGTATCCATCCGGACAAGCGCTATACGATCACCAAGATCAGTGAGCGTTTCGTGGTTGTGGAGCTTCACTTCGGCTTCATGGAAACGCAGAACGTTACGCAGGCCTTGGGATATCTGCGCCGCACCGGCTACAAGTTCGACATCATGTCCACGTCGTTCTATCTCGGCAGACGCAAGTTGGTTCCTGACCCCAAGTCCGGCATGCCTGGCTGGCAAAACCGCCTGTTTATCGCCCTTGCGGAAACCTCGGCAGACCCATCGGACTACTTCCGCCTTCCGGCCAACCGCGTGGTAGAGCTCGGTTCCCATGTTGTGATCTGAACCACGCATAGTCGCGATTTCCACGTCATCAGCGCCATCCTTGAAAAGGGGTGGCGCTTTTTCATTGGCCAACACGTTAACGTGAAGGTACGCAAGCGCTCACCGTTAACCAAGCATCAAGGTTAATGAGAGATTATTCGGCTGTGTAGCAGTGTGTTGCGTTGTTCGGAGTACTGGTTTTGCGTTCAAAGAAAGTATCGCGTCGCGGGTTCTTCTTCTCGTTCGAGAAATGGACATCGCCTGTTGTCTTCGGACTTGCCGCATGGCTTGTCTTTCCATCCTTCGCCGCGCGTGCCGATCTGGCGTCGCTTCTGGCCGGGCTTGATGCCGGCGGTGAGCAATGGCGTATGGTCTTGACCAACTCTCCCGCAGGTTCGGTTCACAGCGCGTCACTAGCGTTCAACGATGCCAATCTGGCACCGGCGCTCAGCGGGGCAGGGATGATCACGCCCGATGGCCGCAAGGTCGCCTTTGTCACGGGCAAGAATGGCAAAGAAACCTCGCCGGATAGCGACCGCGTCAATCGCGCTGCCAAAAAGGGTCGTGTTGTTTCGTCAGAAGTCATGCAGCCTCCGAAAGCCTTCACGGCTGGCTCCGTTCTCCAACGCACCAGCATGCTGGATGTCGAACCGCTGAAACGCAAAGACCGAACGGCTTTCGTCAAGCAGAAGAAGAGCAAGGACATCGAACTGGCATCCTTCTATTTCCGCAGGGATGAGACCAAGACGGAAAAAAGCGTCTCGCCGATGCTGGCCGAGCTGATCACCAATCGCTCTGCCGATGTGTTGGCAACGGCCTATGCGCCGCCAGAGCCGGATTTTGCCCGCGAATCGCCTTTCGATGCCATTTTGAAAAAACCGGACGCTGGACGCTTCGTCCCGCAGATTGCCGCCGATGATCATGCCTGGGCAGCGACGCCGCTGCCGGCTGAGGTGTTTTCCGCTGCCGAGCAGCAATGTCTCGCATCCGGTATCTATTTCGAAGCGCGTGGCGAATCGGTTAAGGGTCAGGCGGCTGTCGCACAGGTCATTCTTAACCGCGTCCGCAACCCGTCCTACCCCAAAACCATCTGCGGCGTGGTCTACCAGAACAAGGATTGGCGCAATCGTTGCCAGTTTTCCTTTGCATGCGACAACATCAAGGACCGCATCAACTCCGAGCGTCACTGGAAGATGGCACGAGAAGTGGCCATGGCGACATCGGCTGGCAAGATTTGGCTGAACGAAGTCGGCTCCGCGACCCACTATCACGCCGTGTATGTACGCCCGGCCTGGGGCAAGAGCATGAAAAAGGTAGGTAGAATCGGTTTGCACGTCTTCTACCGTACCTATGGCGGTGGATGGAGCTGATATCCCGGGCTTTTTACCGGGATATGACGATCAAAATCGCCGATTCCACAGCCCAACAATGTCCCTAATTTGCGAATATCAGCCAAGTCATTGTTTTAACGATATAATTTTGTATATTGTGAACGGCCTTCTGTGCCTTGACTAGAGAAGTCCCTAAAACTATGTTGCGCCCGACTTCAGAGCGGGCTGGAACATGCGCAAAGCCCTGCCGTTTACAACTCCAAAGAGTTCTGGCACCACCGGAACGGAGCAAAAGGGCAGGATTTGAAAATGACCGGCAACCGTAACGATAGTCTGGAAGAGCGCCGCAAGCACCTTACCGATCAGTTGGCCAAGGTGCGGTCGGATGACGAGGCCGAGAGACGAAGTGAGCAGAATGCGCAGGAGAGCCGTAAAGGTTTT
Organism: Agrobacterium sp. DSM 25558; assembly: GCF_900100825.1. Lineage (NCBI taxonomy): Bacteria > Pseudomonadati > Pseudomonadota > Alphaproteobacteria > Hyphomicrobiales > Rhizobiaceae > Agrobacterium > Agrobacterium sp. DSM 25558. The sequence goes on from NZ_FMUD01000002.1 coordinate 240,303, forward strand.
GCACTTGCGATCAAGCTGTCTTCAGAATTCATCTCCGCCATCATCGTTGGTGCCATGCTGGGCTATCTTCTGGACTATTTTGTGGGCACGTCACCGTGGGGGATGATCGTTCTTCTTCTTCTCGGATTTTGTGCCGGCGTACTGAACGTTCTGCGTTCTGCCGGAGTGGTGGCGAAGCCGCCGCTTGTCGAAGGTGGGCTCGGACAAGACAAGAGTGGAAAGCAGGGCGACTGATGTCGCTCCCTTCCATATAAGACGTTAAAGTGTCGCCTTTCGCGGCAAAAGGTAAAGAGGGCATACGTTGGCAAACGATCCGACCCATCAGTTCATGGTTACGCCGATCATCCCGATTGAGATCGGCGGCGTCGATTTTTCGTTCACCAATGCGTCTCTCTTCATGGTCGCAACGGTCGCAGCAGCGTCCGGTTTTCTGTATTTCGCAACGTCGAACCGCGGCCTGATTCCGACCCGCATGCAGTCTGTTGCTGAAATGTCCTACGAATTCATCGCATCGATGCTGCGTGAAGGCGCTGGCAAGAAGGGCATGGTCTTCTTTCCCTTCGTGTTTTCGCTGTTCATGTTCGTGCTGACGGCAAACCTTCTCGGCATGTTCCCGTATTTCTTTACGGTCACCAGCCAGATCATCGTGACGTTTGCGCTATCGTGCCTGGTCATCGGTACGGTCGTTGTTTACGGTTTCTATAAGCATGGTCTGCATTTCCTCGGCATATTCGCTCCGGCAGGCGTTCCAAAGGTCCTATTGCCGCTTGTGTCGTCGATTGAAATCATCTCCTTCCTGTCGCGTCCGATCAGCCTTTCCGTTCGTCTCTTCGCGAACATGCTGGCAGGTCACATCACGCTGAAGGTTTTCTCGGGCTTCGTCGCTTCCATGGGTGCCTTGGGCGCTCTGGGTATCGGTGGCGCAATCCTGCCACTCATCATGACGGTCGCAATGACCGGCCTGGAATTTCTCGTCGCCTTCCTGCAGGCATATGTCTTCGCGGTACTGACTTGCATGTACCTGAACGACGCCGTGCATGGCGGTCACTGAGAAGTAAAGTCGCTGACCCCGATACCGGGTGTCAAACATAGCCGCACCAACCATTCTAAGGAGCTTAACATGGAAGCGGAAGCAGCAAAGTACATCGGCGCAGGTCTCGCATGCCTCGGCATGGCTGGTACGTCCCTCGCTCTCGGCCGTATCTTCGGCGATTTCTTGTCGGGCGCACTGCGCAACCCGTCTGCCGCTGACAGCCAGTTCGGCCGTCTGGTATTCGGCTTCGCCGTTACGGAAGCTTTGGGCATCTTCTCGCTGCTCGTCGCTCTCCTTCTCCTGTTCGCTGTCTAATATCGGCATCAGGTATGGATCACGGCTCGCAGCAGCGTGCCGTGATCCTTCGCATTTGCACTACCCCTGGAGGTGAGCATGTTCGTGACCGAGGCTTTGGCCCAGTCAGCACCGGCGACAAGTGAAACGAATACCGGAACTCCGGCTGTCGGTCAGACCGCTCCGGAAGCAACGCATACGGAAACGGGAGTGGCACATGATGCCGGTCACGGTTCCCCTGTGTTTCCGCCGTTCGATCAGTCCACTTACGCATCCCAGCTTCTTTGGCTGGCCATTACGTTCGGCCTTTTCTACGTGCTCATGAAGAAGGTCATCGTGCCACGTGTCGGCGGTATTCTTGAAGACCGTCACGGCCGTATCGCACAGGATCTCGATGAAGCGTCCCGGCTGAATGCCGAAGCGGATGCCGCTATCGAAACATATGAAAAAGAACTTGCCGCTGCTCGCGCCAAGGCCGGCTCAATCGCCGCCGCCGCCCGTGATGCTGCGAAGGTCAAGGCGGATGCCGATCGCGCTGCCATCGAAGCCGACCTGTCTCAGAAGCTGACCGCTGCCGAAGCCCGTATCGCCACGATCAAGCAGCAGGCCTTTGCTGATGTCGGCGCAGTTGCCGAAGAAACCGCAACCGCGATTGTCGATCAGTTGATTGGCACCAAGGTCACAGAAACGGACGCCAAGGCAGCAGTTGCCACCGCATCCGCAGTGAAGGAGGCTTGATATGGCGTTCGATGCAACATTTTTCGCACTCGTCGGTCTCGTCCTTTTCTTCATTCTGATTGCCTACCTCAAGGTTCCAGGCATGTTGGCGGGCTCGCTCGATGAGCGCGCTGGCAACATCAAGGAAGAGCTGGCCGAAGCCAAGCGCCTGCGTGAAGAGGCACAGCACCTGCTGGCCGAATATCAGCGCAAGCGTAAGGAAGCCGAAGCGGACGCTGCCAACATCATTGCATCCGCAGAACGCGAAGCCGCTGCCTTGACCGCAGACGCCAAGGTCAAGACTGAAGAGTTCGTCGCACGTCGCACTGCGCTGTCCGAGCAGAAAATCAGCCGCGCAGAAGCCGAAGCTATCAGCGCGGTTCGCTCCGCAGCCGTTGATCTTGCTATCGCAGCATCAGAAAAGATCATCGCCGAAAAGGCTACTGCCGCCACGAAAGCGAACCTTTTCAACGCCGCTGTTGGCGAAGTCAAAACGCGTTTGAATTGATGGTATAAGGCAGAACGCTTCGAGCTGTTCCGCAAGACCAGACTTTGAAAACCCCTGTCGAGCAATCGGCGGGGGTTTTCGTTTTTTAGCCGTTATCTTTGGATGTGTTCGATGCTTGAGCAGATTAACGATGGCAAGTCTCGAGATATAGTTCGTTTAATAGTCCGAGCAATGTCTCGGCTGAATCTGGATTTTCCATCTAGAGCTATAGAGCATCCAAAAGGTTAAAGTTATTTCGAAAACCTATGGTGCAAACACTGCGAGCGTTTTTTCCTTATTTTGAGGAATATGCCTTCTATAGTTGTATTAATGGATACATAATATAGC
>NZ_FMUD01000086.1:0-1154 GCF_900100825.1 Agrobacterium sp. DSM 25558
ATGCCAGCGTGCCAGCGCCGACGGTACGGCCGCCTTCGCGGATCGCGAAGCGCAGCTTTTCTTCCATCGCGATTGGAACGATCAGTTCGACTTCAACGGTAACGTTGTCGCCTGGCATAACCATTTCCGTGCCTTCTGGAAGCGAAACGATACCGGTCACGTCAGTCGTACGGAAGTAGAACTGTGGACGGTAGTTCGTGAAGAACGGTGTATGACGACCGCCTTCTTCCTTCGTCAGGATGTAGGCTTCAGCCATGAACTTCTTGTGCGGCTTGACAGAGCCGGGCTTGCAAAGAATCTGACCACGCTCAACGCCATCGCGCTGTACGCCACGAACCAGTGCGCCGATGTTGTCGCCAGCCTGGCCCTGATCGAGCAGCTTGCGGAACATTTCAACGCCGGTGACCGTCGTCTTCGAGGTTGCCTTGATGCCGACGATTTCGACTTCTTCACCAACCTTGACGATACCGCGCTCAACGCGACCCGTCACAACCGTGCCACGGCCAGAGATCGAGAACACGTCTTCGATTGGCATCAGGAACGGCAGATCGATTGGACGCTCTGGCGTTGGGATGTAGGCGTCAACCTGAGCCATCAGCTCGCGGATGGCGTCTTCGCCGATCTTCTTGTCGCTATCCTCAAGAGCAGCAAGAGCCGAACCCTTGACGATTGGAATATCGTCGCCTGGGAAGTCGTAGGACGACAGAAGTTCGCGAACTTCCAGTTCTACCAGTTCCAGCAGTTCTGCGTCGTCAACCTGGTCAACCTTGTTGAGGAACACAACGATCGCAGGAACGCCAACCTGACGCGCCAGCAGAATGTGCTCGCGGGTCTGTGGCATTGGGCCGTCGGCTGCAGAGCAAACCAGGATCGCGCCGTCCATCTGGGCAGCACCGGTGATCATGTTCTTCACGTAGTCGGCGTGGCCGGGGCAGTCGACGTGCGCGTAGTGACGAGCAGGTGTCTCGTATTCAACGTGTGCCGTCGAAATCGTGATACCGCGGGCCTTTTCTTCCGGTGCAGCGTCGATCTGGTCATACGCCTTGTATTCGCCGAAATACTTCGTGATCGCAGCAGTCAACGACGTCTTGCCGTGGTCAACGTGACCAATCGTGCCAATGTTGACGTGCGGCTTGTTGCGCTCAAACTTGCTC